>NZ_JAPPTK010000010.1:0-174515 GCF_027587055.1 Vibrio sp. MarTm2
TATTATCATCAACGAGTGCCCACACAGATTGATAGGTTTATATTGTTAAAGAGCGTTGCTTTGAGCTTTCTCTCAGAGCGGACGGACATTCTATCGATATAACTTTAAGTGTCAAACACTTTTTTCGTTACTTCTCTGAAAGTTACTAACTTCACTTTCAAGCCGCTTGTTAATCAGGTTTCCCGTGACAACGGAGGCGCATTATAGGGAGTTATCTGGCAAGCACAAGTCCTAAATGCAAAAAAACACCGACCATTGAATCGTTCGCATACATTTCACACAAAGCGCGCAAAACTCAAACAAAAAGGGCCTTAAAAGGCCCTTTAAATAAAACATAACTACTGATGCGCGATGATCTGGTCATTGTTAACCAAGAGTTTTACCGGTTTCTCAGGGATAACTCTGCCCGCTAATATCGCTTTAGCAAGTGGGTTTTCTACACTCTGTTGAATTGCACGTTTTAAAGGTCGTGCTCCAAACACAGGATCAAACCCAACTTGCGCAATCAGATCAAGAGCCTTATCCGAGACTTCAAGTACGTACCCTTTGTCTTCCATTCTATTAGACAAGCGTTTCAACTGAATGGACGCTATCGATTTAATATGCTCTTGAGCCAATGGGTGGAAGACGACACTTTCATCGACGCGGTTTAGGAACTCAGGTCTGAAGTGCTTGCTTACCACTTCCATCACTTGCTCTTTCATTCCCTCATAATCAACCGCTCCAAAGTTTTCTTGGATACGCGCAGACCCGAGATTTGATGTCATGATCACAACCGTATTTCGAAAATCAACAGTTCGCCCTTGACCATCGGTTAGTCGACCATCATCAAGCACCTGCAGTAAAATATTGAAAACATCTGGATGTGCCTTTTCTACTTCATCAAGCAATATCACCGAATAAGGTTTCCGGCGAACTGCCTCTGTGAGGTAACCACCTTCCTCATAACCCACATAGCCCGGAGGCGCACCAACGAGTCTCGCGACGGAATGCTTTTCCATAAACTCAGACATGTCGATACGAACCATCGCATCTTCACTGTCAAACATAAAGTGAGCCAGTGTTTTGCAAAGCTCTGTTTTACCCACGCCAGTTGGCCCTAGGAATAGGAACGAACCAATTGGCTTATTGGGATCCGACAAGCCAGCTCGACTACGGCGAATTGCATCGGAAACCACTTCCACGGCTTCCGTTTGACCAATAACACGCTTGTGGAGAACTTCCTCCATCTGAAGCAGTTTCTCTTTTTCCGCTTCGAGCATTTTTGAAACAGGAATACCCGTTTGCTTTGAGAGTACTTCTGCAATCTCGTTGTCTGTGACCTTGTTACGGAGCAAGGTCATTTCTTGCATCTCAGCCTGTGTTGCCAGATCGAGTTGCTTTTCCAGTTCGGGAATACGCCCATATTGAAGTTCAGACATTCGATTGAGATCACCTGCACGGCGAGCGAACTCCATATCTAAGCGAGCTTGTTCTAGCTCAGATTTGATATGCTGAGTCCCTGACAACGCTGCTTTCTCTGCATTCCAGACCTCATCTAACTCCGCAAACTCGCGTTCTTTCTCTGCAAGCTCTTCATTGAGTATATTGAGGCGTTTTTCACTGGCGTCGTCATGCTCATTCGTTAACGCTTGTTGCTCAATCTTAAGTTGGATGATTTTCCGTTCGAGTTTGTCGAGCGCTTCAGGCTTGGAGTCAATTTGCATACGAATACTCGATGCGGCCTCATCGATCAGGTCGATGGCTTTATCAGGTAACTGTCTATCTGACACATAGCGATGTGACAAACTTGCCGCAGCTACGATGGCCGGATCGGTTATTTCAACATGATGATGCAGTTCGTAACGCTCCTTTAGACCACGTAAGATCGCAACCGTATCCTCAACGGTTGGCTCATCGACAATCACTTTTTGAAAGCGACGCTCTAACGCCGGATCTTTCTCTATGTACTGCCGGTATTCATCCAAAGTTGTTGCACCAACGCAATGCAGTTCTCCGCGCGCCAAAGCGGGCTTCAACATATTACCGGCATCCATAGAGCCTTCGCCTTTACCCGCGCCGACCATGGTATGAATTTCATCAATAAAGAGGATAATATTGCCCTCTTCTTTAGAGAGTTCGTTCAAGACCGATTTTAAGCGCTCCTCAAACTCACCACGGTACTTAGCACCGGCCACCAGCGCGCCCATATCCAAAGAGAGTACTCGACGTCCGCGAAGCCCTTCTGGCACTTCATTGTTAACGATACGCTGCGCTAAACCCTCTACAATGGCCGTTTTACCAACCCCAGGCTCACCGATGATTACTGGATTGTTTTTGGTGCGACGCTGCAGTACTTGGATAGTTCTGCGAATTTCATCATCACGACCAATCACCGGATCCAGTTTGCCTTGTTCAGCCCGCTCAGTCAGGTCAATCGTAAACTTCTCTAACGCTTGACGTAGCTCTTCTGCGTTTTGGTCATTAACCTTTTGACCTCCGCGCACTTTATCAATCGCTTCGCTGATTTTATCTTCCGTTAGACCTTGCTCTTTTAGCAATGCACCTAACGGACCGCGATCTTCAATTGCCGCAAGTAGAAAAATTTCAGAAGAGATGTAGGCGTCTTGACGCTTTTGGGCAACCTTGTCACATAAGTTGAACATGGTCCCCATCGCACTAGAGAGTTGAACGTCTCCCCCAATGCCACTGACTTTAGGCAATCGTTCTAAGATCTCACTAAGCTTTGAGCGTAGCTGCGTGATGTCTACATTGAGCATTGTTAACAACGGGCGAATCGGACTACCATCCTGATCCATCAGTGCAACCATTAAATGAACTGGCTCTATGTATTGATGATCGCGGCCCAACGCCAACGATTGAGCGTCAGATATCGCGATTTGAAACTTACTTGTGAATCTGTCAAGACGCATATCTACCTTCCTAACCTCAACTGAGAAGAATTCTATAATCAGTATGAAAGATGGCTACGCGATGTCAGATTTTCAAGGGAGGAGATAAGATAAAATCACCTTATCTGATGTGGAAATGAACTAGGATTCAATCCAAATAAACGTGGCTTGGCGTCCGGTAACACCATCACGGCGATATGAGTAAAACTGTTCTGGGTTTTGATAGGTACACAGGTCACTGTAGTAGACTTGCGTAACGCCTGATTTATTAAGTCTCTGTGTGACAAGAAGAGTCATATCAGCCAGATATTTACCTGAGCTACCTTTGTCTTGAAAAGCGAATTTAGCTTGAGGATCAAAAGAGCAAAACGCATTCAATACATCCTCGCCAACTTCAAATGCACTTTTACCAATGGCAGGCCCAAGCCAAGCCATGACTTCCCCTTCAAAATGAAGAAGCGCATTTTCGACAATGCCATTGGCCAAACCACGCCAACCAGCATGAACCGCCGCGACTTGAGTGCCATCTGTATTGGTTAATAAAACCGGCAAGCAATCCGCGGTCATCGCAGAACAGACAATGCCTGAGTTTTGGGTAAACAGTCCATCAGCATTTAACACTTCATCTGTGGGTTGGTTCACTTTAGTGACCACTGTCGAGTGTGTCTGGTTAAGCCAAACAGGCGCCGATGGCATTTTGGCAAACTCTGCCAGCAATGCTCTATTTTGCTGAACTTTTTTATCATCATCCCCAACGTGAGCCCCGAGGTTCAAGCCGTTATAAGGGGCCTGTGAGCAGCCTCCATTTCGAGTTGAAGCAAACGCTTTGATATTTTTGGGCGCAGGCCAGTTGGGGATAATCATTTCCATAGCTAGAACTCGTCTTGTAAACCGTGTTCTTGAGTATCTTGACGCAGCGCTTCCGCCATTTCGACCATATCATCAGGAACAGGAGCATGGAATTCGACTTCTTCACCGGTAATAGGGTGTTCAAATTTAAGCATCACCGCGTGCAGCGCTTGACGGTCAAAGCTGCGGATTTTTTCCGCCAGTTCTTCAGTTGCGCCACTAGGAATACGCGCTCGACCACCATACGCACTATCCCCTAATAGAGGATGCTGAAGATAGGACATGTGAACACGAATTTGGTGAGTACGACCCGTTTCCAAGCGAAGGCGGATGCGCGTATGTTCGCGGAAGTGCTCCGCAACACGATAATGCGTCACCGCTGGTTTACCCATTGGGCTAACCGCCATCAAAGTACGTTTAGTCGAATGACGACCGATCGGCTGTTCAATTCGACCACCCGCTGTCATGCGGCCAATCGCGATGGCTTCATACTCACGGACAAAATTGCGTTTTTTCTGCAAAGCACGTACTAGACGAGTTTGCGCAGGGACGGTTTTCGCTACAACCATTAAGCCGGTAGTATCTTTATCTAAACGATGGACGATCCCTGCGCGAGGCACTTCGGCTATGTTTGGGTAATGATGCAACAACGCATTAAGGACGGTGCCATCTGGCGTACCCGCACCTGGGTGAACAACAAAACCACGCGGTTTGTTAATCACCAAAATATCGTCATCTTCATAGACGATATCAAGAGGAATATCTTGCGCTTCCCAGCGCTCTTCATCTTCAAGTTCCGCTTGCAGAATGATTTCCTCCCCGCCCATCACTTTGGTGCGAGGTTTGGTTACAACTTCACCATTGACTTGGACTTTCCCCGCCAACAACCATTCTTTTAGTCGAGAGCGCGAAAAATCGGCGAATAATTCGGCGATAGCTTGATCCAGGCGTTGACCCAGTTGGCTATCTTTTACTGTATTGGTTAATTCAATCTGCTGAGCCATATCGAACTTTTTTAAAAACTGTGAGACTAATTGTCACTACTGTGGAAAAATAGACTACTCACCACAACTCATTCACTCGAGTTGATCGGGTATAATTGGACATTGTATCCGTTACTGCCCAGAAAGTAACGGAAGAGCAGAAATATTTATCTCAAGGAATCGAATCCTGATATGAAAAAGCATACTTTATCTGGCTTGTTGGCACTATCTGTACTGGTTGGCTGCTCAAGCAGCGAAGAGATCGTGCCAGACGTGCCACCATCTGAGCTGTATTCAGAAGCCCAGGTTTCGCTTCAAAGTGGTAACTGGCTTTCGGCCATCAGTCAGCTTGAAGCCTTGGACTCTCGTTACCCATTTGGCGCGTACTCAGAGCAAGTTCAGTTGGATTTGATTTACGCCTACTACAAAAATGACGACTTAGCTTTAGGGCTGGCAACCATTGAACGCTTTACCCGCCTAAACCCAACCCATGAAAAGCTCGACTGGGTTTTGTATATGCGCGGGCTGACACACATGGCACAAGATCGTAACTTTATGCACGATTTGTTCAATGTCGATCGTAGCGACCGCGATCCTGAACCGGTGAAAAAAGCGTTTGCTGATTTTAAGCGCCTACTTGAACGCTACCCGACTAGCCTATATGCAGAAGATTCGCAAAAACGAATGCTCGCGCTAAAGAACCGTCTAGCTGAATACGATTTGGCTACCGCAGATTTTTATCTTCGCCGAGAGGCTTGGATTGCGGCAATCAACCGTACGCAAGAACTACAAAAAACCTATCCAGATACGGTAGCGGCTCGCAAGTCACTGAAGATACAGCTGGAAGCCTACAAGCAGCTTGGTTTAGAAGATGCGATCAAACGTACGGAAGAGTTGATAAAACTCAACCCAATTTAATTGGTGATTAATTAATCAGAACCGCTTCACATTTGGAGCGGTTTTTTTATGCACTTTCTTGGCTCAAATCAATCCTTGGACCTATTTTTAACCAATGAAGTTAAGAGGTTAATGAATGTTCAAAGTTGTATTAAGTCTTATTATTTTGTCACTCTCTATATCCCGCTGTTTTGCTCTTTCTCTCTCTCCTTTGCAAAAAGAGCCTTACTTGGGAGACTTGCCAGCTCTAGAGAAAAAAGGCGTCATTCGTGTTCTGGTCGCTGCCGATCTAGGTTTTTACTACATCGAAGATGGCAGACCGAAAGGCATCCTCGCGGAACTCCTCTACCATTTCGAAAAACAGCTCAAACAACGCTCTTCCTATTTCAATCTACAAATCATTCCCGTCCATCGTGATGAGCTGATTCCTTCATTAGTGCAAGGATACGGCGATCTGATTGTGGCCAACCTAACGATAACGCCCGCACGCCTTAATTCTATCGATTTCAGCTTACCCGTATTAAAGGGGGTCAAAGAACTGCTCGTCACTGACCAATCCGTTGCTTCGATAGAAAACATCGAACAACTTAGCGGTAAAGAGGTTTGGGTTCGCGCAAGTTCCAGCTACTTCGAAAGCCTTCAGCAACTAAACCTCCAGCTAGATAGCCTTGGCCTTCCTCCCGTGACTGTTCGGTTTGTCGAAGAAACACTGCAGGATCTTGAGTTGGTCGAACTCGTCAATCAAGGCCATATCAGCGCAACTATCTTAGACAGCCACAAAACAGAGCTTTGGCTCAAAATCATGGACAATATTCAGGTACATGACTTAGTTCCCCTAAGAATAAATGGAGAAATTGCTTGGGCTATGAGAAAGAACAGCCCACAGCTGCAAACCTTTGTAAATCAATATTTGAAGACTTCCCGATCAGGTACCTTGCTCGGCAACGTTATTTACAGCAAGTATCTAGACAATACTCAGTGGCTGAGAAAAATCCTTAACCCAAACCATATCAACCGATTAGAAGCGCTGTCGGGGATTTTTTCTCTCTACTCCGACCAATATGATTTTGATCCTATGATGATTTCAGCCCAAGGCTTCCAAGAGTCGGGGTTAGACCAAAGTAAAGTGTCACACAAAGGCGCAGTAGGCGTTATGCAAGTCCTCCCAAGCACGGCGAAAGACCCTAACGTGAATATTCCCGACATTTACAAGGTCGACAATAATATCCACGCTGGCGTGAAATATATGCGCTTCCTAAAAGACCGATACTTTAGTGATGATAAAATCAGTCCAGACAACCAGGTTTACTTTGCACTCGCTGCATATAACGCCGGCCCTGCTAACATCAGACGCGTTCGCCGACTGGCTTCCCAGCAAGGCTACGATCCAAACAAGTGGTTTAAGAATGTCGAAATCATGGCTAGACGGCATATTGGTAGAGAGCCCGTGCACTACGTCGCTAACATCAACCGCTACTTCGTTATTTATAAGCAATTAGAAGCATTGAAAACGCTACGTGAGAACCAGTCTGCGTCAAACGCCATCAAAATAGATTTTTGGCGATAGCCGAACACAAGGAGCCACTGAGGAGGAATTGGGATAGAACGTGAGAAAAAGTGGAAGAACATTCACACTTTTGGTTGGGTTAAAGTTTAACCAAGGCTTTTTTTGAATCGCAAAAATGCGCTAAAAAACGAATGATTTTTAGTGCCTTACCTCTCCCAATCTAATGAGATTTCATTCTTACACAAGCTTTTTCGTAGTGACATCGATGCACTCTTTGAGATGGATCACGTTTGTTTTGGGTGTTGAAAAATAGCGACCAAAGGGTGATTTATGTCACATTATTTTTATCCATGAGCGGTAATCTGAACTCAACCCATGAGGGATGACACAGAGGAAAACATCTATGAAAGTAAACATCACTGGTAAAAATATCGACATCACCTCTGCAATCCGCACTCATATTGAGAGCAAATTTAAAAAGTTGGAAAAATGGCAAGTAGACATTATTGGTTGCCAAACAAGCTTCAGTGAGGAGCCGAATAAACAGATGAAGTTTGAAGCTGTCATCACGGTACCAAAAGGCCAACTGGTTGCATCTGCAACACACGAAGATTTATACGCTGCCGTTAATGAGGTAGAACAGAAACTAGAACGTCAGCTAAACAAACTACGCCACAAACCAGAAGCTCGCCGCACTGAGAAGCCAGAGCTAGAAGAAACTGAGCTAGAAGCAGAATAGGTTTACTGCACTAAGAGGATTCAAAAAATAGCGCCGAAAGGCGCTATTTTTTTGCTTGACGCTCCACTGGTGGTTGCTTATTGTGTTTACGGTTCCCACGATAAGTAGTGATTTATGCAAACAAACAACCTGTTCTTTTTTGACTTCTTTTTTCTCCACTAAGTTTGGAGGCAGCCTCGTTTGCGGAAGATAAGTCAAAAACGAACAGGAAGCCTCCCACTGGGAGGCTTTTTTATTTTTAAGGAATACAGGATGACTGAACAAAAATACTCGCTCGAAGAGATCCGATTAAGACTAAATGAGCTTGACGATCAATTACTGCATCTACTATCTGAGCGTAGAAAAATGAGTATTGAAGTCGCGAAGAGTAAAGTTCAAACATCTAAGCCCGTGCGCGATGCTAGCCGAGAGCAACAGCTTCTTGTCAAACTCATTAATGCAGGCAAAGACAAGTATGAGTTAGATGCTCAATACATCACGAAACTTTTCCATACCATCATTGAAGACTCCGTACTACTGCAACAATCGTATCTACAAAATCTTGCTAACCCTGAACTTAGCCGAAAACCTCTTGCTCGAGTCGCTTTCCTCGGCGCCAAAGGCTCATACTCGCACCTTGCAAGCCGTGAGTATTTCAGCCGGAAAAATACGGAACTCATTGAGCTCAATTGCGAGCACTTTAAAGAAGTCGCCAATACCGTAGAATCAGGTCATGCGGACTACGGTGTGCTACCTATTGAGAACACCAGCTCAGGTTCAATTAATGAAGTCTATGACCTGCTTCAACACACCACTCTCTACATTGTTGGCGAATTGACGCTTCCCATTGAACATTGCTTGGTGGCTACATCAGATATTCGTTTGGAAGAACTCAAAACGCTTTACTCTCACCCACAGCCCCACCAGCAATGCAGTGAATTTTTGGGCAAACTAAAAGGCGTGCAATTAGAGTCTTGTGCCAGTACAGCAGATGCAATGCAGAAAGTGCAAGAGATGAACCGTAGTGACGTTGCCGCGATTGGTAATGCCTCAAGTGGAAAGCTCTATGGTCTTCAACCGATTCAAAGTAATATCGCCAATCAAACTGAAAATCATACCCGATTCATTGTTGTCGCTCGCAAGCCTGTGGAAGTCTCGGCGCAAATTCCAGCGAAGACGACACTAATTATGTCAACATCACAAGAAGCAGGCTCCTTAGTCGAGACTTTACTGGTGCTGCAGCGCTACGGCATCAACATGACCAAACTCGAATCCCGCCCAATCATGGGCAATCCTTGGGAAGAGATGTTTTATGTTGATCTCGCTTCACATTTAGACTCCAATGAAATGCAGAGCGCCCTCAACGAACTGACTAAGATCACAAAACACCTGAAAGTTCTGGGTTGTTACCCATCGGAAAATGTGAAACCGACACAAGTTAAGTTGCAGTAAATATCTCTACCTAGCTCAAATTATTTCATATCTAAGCTGACACTGTTTATAAAACTTCTTAGTATTCAGAAGCTAAGTTGCATATTTATACAGTGTCAGCACTACATACTGACGCCATAGCAAACAACCACCCCTCAATGTAAGGCTATTTACTCGTTAGTATGAGAGCGCTCATCTCTATATTTCTCCTCGCATGTTGGACCAATAGTGCCATCGCGACGCCAACACCACTCAATATCTATTTATGGGAGGATACCCTATCCCCCAAAGTCATTAATGACTGGCAAGAAACACATGAAACGCCGCTGCAGTTATCCCACTTTGATAATGACGATGAACGCAGTCTATTAATGATGAAGAGCATTCAGTTGCCATTTGATATTGTGGTTCTAGACAACGTTTCAGCAAACATCTATGGCAACTTAGGCAGTTTCGAGCGCATCAGTGACCTTCCCAATCGAGCCCATAACGATAATAAGTGGAACCAAGCGTGTGGTGATTATGCAGTTCCCTATTTTTGGGGCACAGTGGGTATTGCTTACCGAAAAGATCGCATCGAGAACCCACCCACTACTTGGAAGGAGTTTGTCGAGCCCAGCGAGGAACTCAAAGGTCGAATAGGTATGATCAACGATACCGTTGAATCATTCTTACCCTTGTTTTACAGCTTAGGTTTATCACCAACAACTGAAAGCCGCGAAGAAATCAGACAAGCCTACCCTGCCCTCAAAACATTCAGTCAGCAAGTCCTCACCTTTGAATACATACTGAGCTACATCCGAAGCCAAGAAAACTCTGACAAGCTTCAGCTGGCCCTTGCCTACAGCGGCGATCAGTATTCACTCAATCGTTCATTTGGTCGTGACGCGTGGGAGTTTGTTCTGCCGGAAGGGGAAATTTATATATGGCTAGACTGTTTAGCGATAAGCAGCCACTCAAGTAATAAAAAGGCAGCAAAAGCCTTTCTTAACTATTTGTCTGATCCCACAATTGCTGCAATGAATGCAACAGATATTAAAGCTGCAACGCCCAATTTAAGTGCATTAAAACTGATGCCTGATTGGTACAAAAATGATGCATCATTGTTCCCAAGCCCAGAACAACTTAAAAACAGTTACATAGACAGTATGCTTTCTGCAGAAAACATAAGCCTAAGAACGAAAATCATTAATCAAATAGTTAAGAATCATGAAGCTCAGTACTAGAGTTCTGCTTTTGGTTGCCCCTGTTGTTATGCTCAGCGCAGCAATGTCGAGCTATAGTATTTACGTAAACCAGAAAGACACGCTCATTAAGCGTGAAAACAGTTACTTGCAGCTCACGATGGAGAAGCTTGCTGGCCATTTTCGCCAATCGGTCTCCCTAATTAACAGCTACTCACTGACATTGATTAAAAGCGATATTATTCGCCACTACTTTAGTCAACCGGAGAACCCTTACCGAGAGATGCGGTTGATCGAAAACCTGCAAACAACCATTGATAACCTACAACCTAACAAACAAGACAACATTGCTGTCGCCATCGTGGACAGTGACCAACACGTTCGTTTCTACGCCGATAACCAAACCGATCCCTTTGCCACCCTTGATGAGAATGTCCTCAAATACATTCGTCACATATACAAACAAACTGGGCAACTCTCTCACACCGGATTTGCCAACAATTATCAGGGACAAAGCATACTGATTCGTTATGATGTGCTCGACAACGACACATTCACCTCGCCACTTAGCTACAACAAAGAGCAAGTATTTTTCGTTGTTGTCTCTTTATCTCTCGATAACTTTGACCAACTCAAGCACATTTTAGAGTTTGATAACGACAGCAGTATCTTCTTTGCTCAAGAACCCGTCAAAAAATCAGGACTCACTCAATCGGTTGAGTTAAAGCCCAACTTATACGCGGTGTTGGATCCTGCCCAGTACTTACTCAATGAACAGTTGAACAAGATTGAAAACAAGCTCTTACTTGCGTTTGGGGCTTCGGCCGTTTCTACCGTTCTTATCTTGTTGTTTTTACTCTATCGCCACGTAATTAAGCCGATAACAAGACTCGATCACCAGCTCCAAGAAGTCGAACTGCAAAAACGCTCAAACATCGAAAAACTCTCCGCAGACAATGAAATTGGACGCCTGTCAGTCCGCTTTTATGACATGTATAAAGAGCTCAACTCGAGTTATCAAAAAACCAAAGCGATGGCAGAGAACGATCACCTCACGCAACTCGCCAATCGGTATCAGTTCCAAATGTTTGTTGAGAGGACGATAGCCAACAAGTTAATCGATACTCGCGCTTGGATCCTCTACATTGACCTAGACAACTTCAAATACGTCAACGACAAATACGGTCATCATATTGGCGACTCACTGCTAGTCAATTTCGCAGAGCACATTCGTCAGCGCTGTAACGAATTTGAATTGAAGTACAGTGTAAAATGCCTTGCTGCAAGGCTGTCAGGCGATGAGTTTGCTGTCTTTATTTCGTCAGTAAACCAGCATTCTAGTTACGCTCCTGAGATTGCGAGGGCGGTGTTAGAGCCGATTCAAAATAGCGCGAACTCTCCACTTGGCAACTTTCCGATTACCGCCAGTATCGGCATCGCTTCATACCCAGAAGATGGACGAGACCTTACTAGCTTGCTCTCTCATGCTGATACTGCGATGTATCAAGCGAAACGAGCGGGTAAAAATCAAATCGCACACTACTCTAAAGAACTGGATCAAATCGTCCGCCGCCGCTCTCAAGTGGAGCGAGCTTTGCGTTCAAGCAACCTAGATCAGGAATTCCAATTACTCTATCAACCCTATTTTGATCGAAGCGGTCTAGAAGTGCGCGGGCTAGAGGCGCTACTTCGCTGGGAGTCACCCAAACTAGGCACGGTCAATCCGAGTGAATTTATTCCTATCTCCGAGCAAATTGGTTTGTTTGGCACAATTGACCGCTGGGTGGTAAAACAAGCCTTTGAAGACTTTTCAGCCATTCAGAATTGTTTCGACTGGCCCGTCCAATTATCGATTAACTTGTCCTCCGCTGAACTAGATTCATTGCAGCTCGCGCAATATATTCAAACCATGGCCGAACGGTACTCTGTTCGTCCGGATCTTATCGACTTTGAAATAACAGAGACGTTCGCATCAGACTCTCAAAGTTATCTCTTGTTGTATGAGCTGTCACAGATGGGCTTTAAATTGACTATTGATGACTTTGGCTCTGGCTACACGTCCATTACCCAACTGGTTGAATACCCAGTGCAAAAAATTAAGTTTGATCGTGAGTTCCTAGAAGCACTGACCAAGACAAATAACCAAACAGTGGTGAAGCCACTAGTTGACCTTTGCCATTCTCAATCTATGCTTGTGACCGCCGAAGGGATTGAGTCGAAAGAGATGCATCAGTGGCTGGCGAACAATCAATGTGATTATATGCAAGGCTACTATCTGTCTCCACCAATCTCCATTGAGCAACTGAGACAGCACAACAAAAAGTCGAAAGGAAACACAGATGTCAGTGAAGAAAGTTATTGTCGCTTCGCTTAACCCAGCAAAAATCAACGCCGTACAAAGTGCATTTCAAGCCGCCTTCCCGCAACAAACCTTCGAATTCTCAGGAGTAAAAGTTCCTAGCGAGGTTGCTGACCAGCCAATGAGCAACGATGAAACCTATGAAGGCGCACGCAATCGTGTGAGGAATGCCAAAAAAGTGTTTCCTGGTGGCGATTTCTACGTCGGGCTTGAAGCTGGGATTGAATGCAACATGACCTTTGCATGGATGGTAATAGAATCCAGCACTCACCGCGGCGAATCTCGCTCCGCAAGTCTCATGCTGCCCCCACTCGTGCTGGACAAGCTGGCTCAAGCAAATGAACTGGGTGATGTGATGGATGAGGTTTTTGCTACGGAAAACATCAAGCAAAAAGGCGGAGCGATCAGCCTGCTGACACAAGATCTGTTAACCCGTAGCAGTGTTTATCACCAAGCACTGATTTTAGCGCTGATTCCTTTTACCAACCCGACACACTTTCCAAGTAACCTGTGACACTAAATAGAAAAAGGTGCCTCGTGGCACCTTTTTTTAAGACTTTTGCTTAAGTAGTTGGCTTAACAACTGTTTGTCCTCTTCGGACTTGGACTTTAACTCATTGGAACCGCGAGTAATCGTTGCAATCCCCACACCTAGCATTTGACTGATTTGGCGTTGAGACAACTCCCCTTTTAGTAGCTCGCGAAAAATATTGACTCGAGCGACCAACGACTCTCGCTCATCAGGCGTTAATAGCATGGTAAGCAACATCTCATGCTGCTCCGCTTCACTGCTGCTTTTGACCAGATCTAGAATCTGCTGCCAGTCTGTATACTCAGGTTCAGTTGCCATCTGTTCTTGTTACCTATCAATACTTAGCGGTCATCTCATTTCGGTTTAGGAACGCACCATCTTCACCTAACAAGTCTCGATAGTAGGTTTCAAACATCAAAATATTTTGCACATACCCGCGTGTTTCCTTGAATGGAATCGCTTCAATGAAGGCATAAGCATCAAGCTTGCCCTGAGTACGCTCTCGCCAAGTTTTTACTCTGTTTGGTCCTGCATTATACGCAGCGAGCGCAAAAATTCGATTGTTATCGTACTGTTCGAGTAAGCCTTTCAAATAGTGGCTGCCAATCTCGATGTTCTTGCCAACTTCGTACAAATCTTGCGTACCACCATAGCTCAATTGATACTTCCGAGCTGTGTACTTTGCCGTCGAAGGCATAATTTGCATGATACCGCGAGCTCCCACCGGAGAACGAGCTTCGACATCCATACCACTTTCTTGGCGAGCCAGTGACATCAAGGTAATGGGGTCGATACTATGTTTCTCGCCGTAAAAGTTAAACCACCAGCGATGGGCAATTGGGAAACGTATCTTAACGTTGTCCCACATTTTGGCTGCGATGCTCGCTGTGACCGTTAAATGGTGCCATCGTTTGTAGGACGCATAAGCCGCCAACATCTCTTTTTGCGGCTCGCTCGCTCGTCTTAGCAACCAACGCCACTCGCTTTTGGCCGCGGCAATTTTATCGCGTTCAATCAACTCAGCAATCCGCACCAGTGAAGCATCAAAGGGTGAAATCAGGCTCTTATCCAACGTGACGGTAGAAACTGGGTAATCAATGGAACGTTTAATTTCTTTCGCAGCAGCAACGCTGTAAAAGTTTCGCTGACCAACCAGTTGTTCCAATCGATTCATGCCTTTAGATT
The DNA here is from genome assembly GCF_027587055.1 of Vibrio sp. MarTm2. Classification (NCBI taxonomy): domain Bacteria; kingdom Pseudomonadati; phylum Pseudomonadota; class Gammaproteobacteria; order Vibrionales; family Vibrionaceae; genus Vibrio; species Vibrio sp. MarTm2. The sequence goes on from NZ_JAPPTK010000010.1 coordinate 14,537, forward strand.
GCTCCCCCAGCGCGATCTCACTTCGACCGAGCCAATACTGCCAACGTAAGCTCTGCTGCTTCGCGATCGGCAGTAAATCAATCCAACGTTGGACGCTTTGCCAGTCAAGGTGCTGAATCGCTAACCGAACTCGTCGTTCAATTAATACCGTGCTTTTTGATGCTGAAATCTGACCATCTCGCCACTGCGCTAAGTCATCAGAATCCGTATTAATCAAACGAAACGCCATGTAATCCGCCAACGTTTGTGCCTGTTTATCAGATAGCTTTTGCGCCTTGACCACATCGTCAAACATGGATTGAGCAAGCTCGATGTCTTTTCTAGCGACTTTTTTCAATGCTTGAATGGTTTGCTGTTGGTAAAAGCTCTCAGCGGGATTGCTGCGCGCAAACTCAACGACACTTTCAGGTTTACGGAACAACTCCGTCATTGCTTTCGCTTGTTGCTTTTTCTCATTCTCAGCCCCAGAGACCAATTTACTCAAGTAGTTCAGAATCGCCCCATTTCGCGCTTCAAATGCAAGTTGCATGCGCTGCAATATCTGCTCGTCAGTTCTCAACCCGGCGTTGTTCCAACCTTCAAATAGGGGATCGCACGCGTCTGAAATAGAGTGCCCTGAGAGCCACAGCTTTTCTGCACCTGAGTACGCTTTCTCAAACTGCCCTTGTTGATAAAGCGCATTGTAATAGTGGCACTGGTAAGTTTCTCCTCGCGGCTCTACCGTTTGAAACTCAAGCAACCTTCGCCAATCTTTTTGCGCCGCTAAACGGTCAATGTAAGGCGCCCGAATTCGCCCCGAGAATGGCAGGGCATGGTAATCATCGATAAACTTGTTGACCTCTTGAGGTGAGCGCTCACCAAGGTCGATAAGAAAGGCACGGTAGTCGACGTAGGGTGTGAGTGGGTAATCTGTAATTTGTCGACGAAGTTTCTGGTAACGAGCGACATCTTTTTTGTCTAACGCTTGTTGCGCCTGATCGTATATCTCACGCTGCTTTATTAAATCAGTGGCCAGTGCTGAAGTGGCATAACTTGCGCTGCAAACCATCGAAACTAAAGCAAGTAACGATGAAGGAATGCGATGCAGCGGCTTAGAAAACGTCAGCATCATAGATTCTCTTCCTGTTGAGAATAGTCAATTAAGTTCTTAATTAATGCTTATTCTATGCAGTCCTGTAAAGGGCGTAGATGTAAATAATAATAAATTCACACAACTGTGACTTTTTCCTAGCTTTGTACGCCTATTTGGTCAGCAAAGCATCAATAGGAAAAGTGGATTTTGATGGGATACCTCACAGGGAGTAACAAAGCGCTTCATCTTGGTATAAAATAGCCATTTACGTGAATTGAATGTTAGGAACGATCGGCAATGGCTGAATACGTATATACCATGTCGCGCGTGAGCAAAATTGTGCCACCAAAGCGACAAATTCTTAAAGACATCTCTCTGAGCTTCTTCCCTGGCGCTAAAATCGGTGTTTTGGGTCTGAACGGTGCAGGTAAATCTACCCTACTGCGCATCATGGCGGGAATCGATACTGACATCGATGGCGAAGCACGTCCACAACCAGGTCTAAACGTAGGTTACCTACCTCAGGAGCCGGTACTGGATGAATCTAAGACTGTTCGTGAAATCGTTGAAGAAGCCGTTTCTGACGTTGCGGGTGCCATGAAGCGTCTTGACGAAGTATACGCAGCATACGCTGAACCAGATGCTGACTTCGACGCGCTTGCGAAAGAACAAGGTGAACTAGAAGCGCTTATCCAAGCGAAAGAAGGTCACAACCTTGAAAACGCACTAGAGCGCGCGGCTGACGCACTCCGTCTTCCAGAGTGGGATCAAAAGATCGAGCACCTATCCGGTGGTGAGCGTCGCCGTGTTGCGATCTGTCGTCTACTGCTTTCGAAGCCAGACATGCTACTTCTAGACGAACCAACCAACCACTTGGATGCAGAATCTGTCGCTTGGCTAGAACGCTTCCTAGTGGATTACACAGGTACCGTTGTAGCAATCACCCACGACCGTTACTTCCTAGACAACGCTGCTGGTTGGATTCTAGAACTTGACCGTGGTGAAGGTATTCCATGGCAAGGTAACTACACCTCTTGGCTAGAGCAAAAAGATGCGCGTCTACAACAAGAAGCGTCTCAAGAGAAAGCTCGTCAAAAAACCATCGAGAAAGAGCTTGAATGGGTTCGTCAAAACCCGAAAGGTCGTCAGTCTAAGTCTAAAGCGCGTATGGCTCGCTTCGAAGAACTGCAAAGCGGTGATCGTCAAAAACGTAACGAGACTAACGAACTGTTCATTCCACCAGGTGAGCGTCTAGGTGATAAGGTTATCGAAGTGAATAACCTCACTAAGTCATTTGACGGCCGAGTACTGATTGATGATCTATCATTCAGCATTCCTAAAGGTGCTATCGTAGGTATCATTGGTGCCAACGGTGCGGGTAAGTCGACACTATTCAAGATGTTAAGCGGTACAGAGCAACCTGACGCGGGCACAATCGAAATGGGTGACACGGTTAAGCTGGCATCTGTGGATCAGTTCCGTGATTCAATGGATGACTCAAAAACGGTTTACCAAGAGATTTCTGAAGGCGCGGACATCATCAAGATCAACAACTTCGAAATCCCTGCTCGTGCTTACTGTTCTCGCTTTAACTTCAAAGGCTCAGATCAACAAAAAGTGATCGGCGAGTTGTCAGGCGGTGAGCGTAACCGTGTACACCTTGCTAAGCTACTTAAAGCGGGCGGTAACGTTCTGCTACTCGATGAGCCAACCAACGACCTTGACGTTGAGACTCTGCGTGCTCTAGAAGAAGCGCTACTCGAGTTCCCTGGCTGTGCCATGGTTATCTCGCACGACCGTTGGTTCCTAGACCGTATCGCAACACACATCATCGATTACCGCGATGAAGGTCAGGTGAACTTCTACGAAGGTAACTATACTGAGTACATGGAGTGGCTGAAGAAGACCTTAGGTCCAGAAGCAGCAGAGCCGCATCGCATCAAGTACAAGCGTATTGCGAAGTAATTTTACTCTCTCAGACGTTAACGCTTGAAATTTGTTCAAAGGCCGCTTAAATTAGCGGCCTTTATTATATAGCTCACAATACGGATAATTATTCTGATTGATGATGCTAAATAATGCGAACGACTCCGCATAGCTGTATTTTTAATTTTGTTACTCTGAGAGTTCAAATTAAGAGAGAAAACTATGATAGAACGCCGTCGTTTTTCGCGTATTGTTTATCGCGCCCCAGCAGTACTGAAGCAAGCTATGAATGCTGTTGAAGCTTCAATCAGTGACTTGTCGTTACATGGCTTATTGATTAGCTGTGAACAAGCCGCCCTGCTCAATGCGAATGAACAAATCGATGTAGAATTTTCGCTTCCAGGAAGTGATGTAACGATCCAACTCGTAGGGAACATTGTTGGGGTTAATAACAATATGATCCGTCTCAGCATTGATCATATTGATATTGAAAGTATCGGGCATCTCAAGCGACTAATTGAACTCAATGTAGGTGATGATGAGTTATTGCATCGTGATATCGAGCACTTGTCTGACCTAGGTGAATACACCTAACGAAAGCAGTATGTCCAATAAAATTACCATCTTTATCCCAGATGCTTCTGGGGTACAACATTTTCATGTCTCTAGAAAGAGCTTAATAATACTCCTATCCACACTCTTGATTACAGTTGTGGCCTGCGGCACATTTTTTTACCAGACTTGGCAAGAGAAACGCGCCGCCCAGCATAACTACAGCCTCTTGATGACTCAGCTAACCTACTCAGAGCAAGAGCGAAGCGAACTCGAGCAACTCTATGAAGAGCAGGTCAACGAAACTCATGCGGTCACTCAAGAGCTCGAAGATAAGAAAAACGAAATCCAGATACTCGGTAAGCGCGTATTCGATGTGGAGTCGGTACTAGGACTCGCCAATGAAGAAAGTCTGGGTGAACAAAACTTAGAAGATCGTTTGGACGCCGCAGCCGTTGACTCCGCGGTTAGAGCAACCATGTTCCGTATGATTCCAAATGATACGCCAATGGAGTACTTGCGTATTTCATCTTCTTACGGCCGCCGTACTAACCCCATCACCGGCAAGCGCCACACGCACACGGGGATCGATTTGACCTGCAAGCGCGGAGAAGAAATTTACGCCCCAGCAGATGGTGTGGTTGAGACAGTACGTCCAAGCTCAAAAGGCTACGGCAATTATCTCACCTTGCGTCACTCTTTCGGATTCATGAGCTCATACGCGCATTTGTCTCGATTTAAAGTGCGCAGCGGTCAGTTTGTTAGCAAAGGAGATTTGATTGCTACCTGTGGTAACTCTGGCAACTCAACAGGGCCGCACCTGCACTACGAGGTACGCTTCTTAGGTCGAGCGCTCAACCCGCAATACACGATGGACTGGAGCCCTGAGAACTTTAACTACCTCTTTGAGAAAGAGAAAAAAGTAAAATGGGGACCGCTCGTTCAGTTAATTGATAACACGGTTAGACTTCAAGTCAACTTGACCAATAAACCTTATCAAGATAGCTCGGTCAGCACGGTAAAAAACGAGCCAGAGCAAGCAATCGAGAACGTAACCGTCCAATAGATTATTCCAACAAAAAAGAGCGACCAAATGGTCGCTCTTTTGCTGTTTACCCTCGATGGATAGAATCGTTGGCTTGTTTGAGCAAATTCTGGCTCTCGTTCATAAACTGCTGAGAGTAATCGCCAAACCAGTCACTCACCTTATTAAAACTAGTGACAAATGCCTGTTTATCTTTGCTATCGAGCACTTGTAATGCCTCCCCAAAACATTGGTGGAAACGCTTGATCATGGCAATGTTTTCATCCGAAGAGAGGATGATATCGCCGTAAAGGTTCGGGTCTTGACCGAACAGCCTTCCTACCATTGCCAATTCCAAACGGTAGATTGGCGAACTTAACTTCAGCAGCTTATCAATACTTGGATTTTCACGACTCAAATGTAAGCCATAGGCAAACGAGGTAAAGTGTCTCAGCGCCTGAATCAGCGTCATACCATGATCGTGCTCACTAGCATCAATCTGACACAGACTTGCTCCCCAAATAGAGAACTGCTTCAGCAACCACTGGTAATGCTCTTCACCTCGACCATCACAGTAGACAATCACTTGCTTAGCCAAACTTGGGACATCCGGACCAAACATTGGGTGCAAGCCCACAACTGGCCCCGAGTGGACGTTTAACATCGCTTGCAGAGGCTTGGATTTAATCGAGGTCAAATCACATAGGATGCAGTCATCAGGAAGTTGGGATAGCTTTTCAATCACCCCCTCTGTCAGGTGAATAGGCACAGTTACGACAACCATACCTGCGTTTTCGAGAATCTCATCAGCGCGGTGCCAATCTTGACTGCCCAACACCTTTACATCGTAACCAGACAGTTTAAACATTCGTCCGAATAAACCACCTAATTGACCATTACCACCGACAATGACCACTGAACGCAATTCTGGATTGAGGCACTTAAAGCCCGAATCTTTTTCACTGGCGTAAGATTCACGCATTGTGCGGCGCAGAATGTCTTCGATAAGTTGAGGCGGCACCCCTTTCTTCTCGGCTTCTTCTCTGCGTGAGGCCAGCATAGCTGCTTCTCTGTCCGGAGCATATATAGGTAAGCCATGTTCACTCTTAACTTCACCGACCTTTTCCACCAGCGAAAGTCGCTGAGCCAATAAATCTAAAATCTGCTTATCTACTGCGTCAATTTGATCACGCAACTCGTTCAGTTCAACAGCCATTCACTTTCCTTATCTCTTGTCGGCGATGATTACTTCAGACGATCTTCTAAAAATGGCACAAGTTCTTTGTGTGCATGACGTAATAGTGCCTCAGTTGTATCCCAATTGATACATGCGTCGGTAATAGAAACACCGTATTGCATTTCACTTAACGGAATGTCCGATGACTGGTTACCTTCATTGATATGGCTTTCAATCATCAAGCCAATAATTGATTTGTTACCTTCACGAATTTGGTGAATCACATCCTCTGCAACTAAAGGCTGACGACGAAAATCTTTGCGTGAGTTAGCGTGGCTGCAATCCACCATCAAAGAGGCATCTAAGCCAGATTTCGCCATGTCTTGCTCACACTCAGTAACAGACACAGAATCGTAGTTAGTTTGCTTACCACCACGTAAAATCACATGACCATTAGGGTTCCCTTGGGTGGTTAATAGCGCGACTTGACCTTCTCGATTGATTCCCATGAAACGATGGCTCGAAGAGGCGGCTTGCATCGCATTGATCGCCGTAGCAAGGCTTCCGTCCGTACCATTTTTAAAGCCGATTGGCATAGATAGACCACTCGCCATTTCACGGTGCGTTTGTGATTCCGTCGTACGCGCGCCGATCGCCGCCCAGCTAAAGGTATCTGCCAAGTATTGAGGACTAATTGGATCCAGCGCTTCGGTCGCAAGTGGAATCTCCATCTCTGCCAGATCCACTAGAAGCTCGCGGCCGACATGAAGGCCATGCTCAATATCAAATGAACCATCGAGGTGTGGGTCATTAATGAGACCTTTCCACCCTACAGTGGTACGTGGTTTTTCAAAGTAAACACGCATAACAATGTACAGCTGGTCATTTAGCTCTGCAGAAAGAGCTTTAAGGCGACGCGCATAATCCTTTGCTGCGTCTACATCATGAATTGAGCAAGGGCCGCATACCACAAGTAAGCGATGATCTTTTTTATGAATGATATCGGCAACGGTTTGACGTGATTCTTGAATCGAGCGACGTGCATTATCACTCAGAGGGATTTTGGCTTTTAGCTCTTCCGGTGTGATAAGAACTTGTTCTTCACTGATATTGATGTTGCTGAGTTCACTTTTCTGCATAACTTTAAACCTGTACATTTAATTTTACACCCAATTATCCTTTCATATTGAGCGAGGAATAACGAAACAATAACAGGCTAAATTTAGATTTCAACCGTAAACTTAAAAAAACACCATGCGTAAACTTTTATTTACAAATAGTATTTTTTACATCTAAAGATAAAAATCGCGAGTCAAGCATACTTTCTGTAGGGAAAGTTTTCTAAAATAGTTGAAAACCAACAACTGAAAAAGTTATGGACTTAATTCTCTCCCTGCTTCAGCAGATGTGTGTCTATCTTGTTCTTGCCTACATGCTGAGTAAGACACCCATTTTTCTGCCACTGTTTACCATTTCCAACCGACTGTCGCACAAAGTCACGGTTTACGTGCTGTTTTCACTATTTTGCGTGATGGGAACTTACTTTGGATTGCAGATCAACGATGCAATCGCCAATACAAGGGCGATCGGTGCTGTGATGGGCGGGTTATTCGGCGGTCCAGTGGTGGGATTTTTTGTCGGCTTAACCGGAGGCATCCATCGTTATACGCTCGGTGGCTTTACCGACTTGGCGTGCACCATATCGACCACTGCTGAAGGACTGATTGGCGGATTACTCCATACCTACCTTGTGCGTAAAGGGAAAAGCGACCAACTGTTTAACCCCAGCGTCGTGTTTGCTGTAACACTAGTGGCCGAGATCGTCCAAATGGTGATCATCTTAATCGTCGCCAAACCCTTTATCCAAGCCTATGACTTGGTCTCCGCCATTGCAGCGCCAATGATAATTGCCAACTCCGTTGGTGCAGCGCTGTTTATGAGTATCCTTCTGGATCGAAAAACCATTTTTGAAGAATACTCCGCCACCTTTTCACGTCGAGCATTGAATATTGCAGAACGCTCCGTCGGTATACTCGCTTCTGGGTTCAACAGTCAAAACGCTGAAAAAATCGCTCGAATCATTTATGAAGAGACCAATGTCGGCGCCGTCTCAATCACTGATGACCAAAAAATTCTGGCTTTTGTCGGCATTGGCGATGATCACCACAAACCCGAAACTCCCATCTCATCACAAAGCACTTTAGATGCAATTGGCCAAAATGACATTATCTACCTTGATGGAAAAGAAAAGCCTTACCAATGTTCACTCAATCCAGACTGCAAACTCGGCTCTGCCTTGATTATTCCGCTGCGAGCGGGTGACAAAGTCATCGGCACCATTAAGCTTTATGAGCCTAAACGTAAACTGTTCTCGACCATCAATATGTCGATGGCTGAAGGTATCGCACAACTCCTCTCGAGCCAGATCTTGTTTGGTGACTATCAACAAAAACGAACCTTACTTGCTCAAGCCGAAATTAAGTTGTTGCATGCTCAGGTCAACCCACATTTCTTGTTTAATGCATTGAACACCATCAGTGCCGTCGTCAGGCGAGATCCCAACAAAGCACGTGAGCTCATCCAACATTTGTCTCAGTTCTTTCGTAGTAATTTGAAACAAAGCATCGAGACGGTAACGCTGGAAGAAGAGTTGGCACATGTGAATGCGTACCTGACGATAGAAAAAGCGCGCTTCACCGATCGACTAGAAGTTGAAATCGATATTGATAAAAACCTGCTGCAACGTAAACTGCCCACCTTCACACTGCAGCCTCTGGTCGAAAATGCCATTAAACATGGTATTTCCCATCTACTTGAAGGTGGCCAAATCAAAATTTATAGCCAGCAGAAAGAACACGGCGTGCAGATCACAGTCGAGGATAATGCGGGGAGCTATCGTCCTCCCCATGACGAGCACGTTGGACTAGGGATGCAAATTGTTGATAAACGTCTTACCAATAAATTTGGACGTGCGGCGGCTCTCACAATTGAAGTTGAAGCGAACCAATCGACCCGAATGAGCTTTATCATTCCCGATGAAAACACGTATTAAGGTACACGCATGCTATCTGCAGTAGTCATTGATGACGAATTGTTTGCTCGTGAAGAGTTAACAGAACTCTTGGAAGAGACCGGAAAAATTGAAGTCATAGCCCAAGCCAGCAATGCCATTGAAGGCCTAAAGTTTATCAACCAACTCAAGCCAGATGTGGTGTTCCTTGATATCCAAATGCCGCAAATTACGGGCATTGAACTGCTTGGAATGCTAGATCCAGATACCATGCCCAAAGTGGTGTTTGTCACTGCGTATGACGAATTCGCCATTCAAGCATTTGAAGATAACGCCTTTGACTACCTGCTCAAACCTGTGGATACCCAACGCCTAGACAAAACGGTGCGTCGCTTGCTCAAATCTCAGCAAAATACGTTAGAGCAAATCAGCGCCGTCTCTCCACAATGTTTGGATCAAATCCCGTGTATTGGTTTGAATCGCATCGTGATCATCCCGACCAAAGAAGTCGAGTTCGCCTACAGCGATATTAGTGGCGTACATGTGCAAACGGCGCAGCAAAAGGCGACCTCTCAGTTGACACTAAAAGTACTGGAAGAAAAAACCAACTTAGTGCGCTGCCATCGACAATTCTTAATCAATGTCCAAGCGATTAAAGAGATAAAACTATTAGAAAATGGACTAGCTGAGATTGTCACCACCAGCGATCACCCGCTGCCCGTGAGCCGCCGATACCTCAAAAGTCTCAAAGAATTATTGGGCTTCCATTAAGCTATGAACTTCTTAAAAAAACAGCCACTCAATGTGGCGGTTATTTTATTGCTCAGTAATGCGTTTCATCGCTTCTGATGCTTGCTTCCACTCGTCACTGGATTGAACCTGCGACAAGGTAAAACTTTGCTGCTTGAGCAGTACCTCGGCTCCCGGCGTTTCCATAATCGGCAGGTTATCTAACACCTCTACCTGCGCCTGTCGATTGTTGCACACCAGAATCATATCGCACCCAGCCACCATCGCTTGGTGAGCTCGCTCGGCTGGACCGCCCATGATCGCAGCGCCTTCCATAGAGAGATCATCAGAAAAAACAATGCCTTTAAAGCCAAGTTGCTCTCGCAGTACTTGCTGCAACCAATACGCAGAGCCGCTAGCAGGTTGATCGTCATAATGGGGGTAAATCACATGTGCAGGCATCATTGCGTCTAAGATGCCACTGTCGATTTGAGCCTTAAATACCTGCATATCAACATGAAAAATTGTGTCACGTTGATCGTACGGAGTCTCCAAATGAGAATCTGCCACCACCCCACCATGACCGGGAAAATGCTTACCCGTGGTTGCCATTCCAACTGACTTCATCCCCTGCATATAAGCGGTGCTATGACGTACTATCGACTCAACATCATCGCCAAACGCTCGGTTGCCGATCGCCTTACATTGATGCCCTTTATCCAATACAGGCGCGAAGCTCAGATCAATATCGTGAGCAATCAGCTCTGCCGCCATCAGCCAGCCAGCTTGTCGGGCGAGCACCTCACCGTCGGCTCGCTTTGCAAACTCTTGCGCTGCAGGAATGATCGTAAAGCCCTCACGAAAACGTTGTACACGGCCCCCTTCTTGATCGACACCGATTAAGATAGGACGTTTTGCCGCTCGGCGAATGGACTGATTGAGTGCCAAGAGTTGTTGATTATCATGATAATTACGTGAAAAAAGGATCACGCCACCAACCGTCGGGTGCTCTAGAATTTCTTTATCTTCTGCGGTTAGCTCACAGCCTTCCACATCCAGCCATAATGGTCCCATAATTGCTCCAGCCAAACTGAATTTTCGCTATGCTGCCGAGAGTATTAGGATTATTCTCTGTTTACAATGGAATCTCTGTCAGGCGTAGTAAAATTTGGGTATGACGACAAAAGAGCGATATATCGGAGTGATGTCCGGCACCAGTCTAGATGGTGTCGATACTGTTATTATTGAAATGGACTCTGGGCAGCCCAAGCTGTTGGCTGCCAATGACTACCCTTATCCCGAACAGCTTAAGCAGCGCGTCCTTAACGTCTGTACCGGTCAAGCCACCAATTTAGTCGACATTGGTCAACTAGATCATGAGCTCGGTCTTCTCTACGCTAACGCCATTCAAGCCTTGCTCGATAAAAGTGGCTATCAAGCCGATCAAATTTGCGCCATCGGCAATCACGGTCAAACGGTCTACCACAACCCTAGTGCCCCACTCCCATTTACGATCCAGTTGGGTGATGCCAATATCATTGCCGCTCGCACAGGAATCACGACGATTGCTGATTTTAGGCGCAAAGATATCGCGTTAGGAGGTCAAGGTGCCCCTTTAGTGCCCGCTTTTCACCAAGCGCTCTTTGAACCTCAAGACGCCACCACGATCATCCTCAATATTGGGGGGATCGCTAATATTTCAGTTGTTCAACCAGGCAAAGCCGTCTTAGGTTACGATACGGGACCTGGGAACATGCTCATGGACGCTTGGTGTCAAAAACAGTTGGGCCTAGCGTTTGATCGCGGCGCGCAATTCGCTTTACAAGGAGATATTCACCAGCCTCTACTGAATGATCTTCTAAGCGAACCCTATTTTGCGCTACCTGCGCCGAAAAGTACCGGAAGAGAGTTATTCAATCTTGAGTGGCTAAACAGCAAGCTGGCAGAGCACTCTGTATCTGCTGAAGATGTCCAACGCACTTTATGCGAGTTTAGCGCACTAACCATTTCTCAGCAGGTCGAAGCATTTGCCTCTGGCCTGTTACCAGAACTACTCGTCTGCGGTGGCGGCGCACGTAATCCGCTCCTTATGGATCGCTTACAAGCCTTGTTACCACAATGGAAGGTGGCAACAACGGACTGCCGAGGTATCGACGGCGACAATATGGAAGCAATGGCCTTTGCTTGGCTTGCCTATCGCCGCATGCATAATCTGCCAAGTAATCTTCCCGAAGTCACCGGAGCCTCAAAAGCGGTATCTCTTGGTGTGATATATTTTGCTGACAATTAGGACCTAACATGACTAACGATGCACTGATCGCTGCACTTTCTCACCTTGTCTCAGAAGGCCGGAATCCTGAAACTATGGACATCGACCTTCTTCCTTCCCTTGAGATTGTGCAAAGAATTAATCAACAAGATCAATTGGTACCACTTGCGGTAGAAAAGGTGCTTCCCGAAATTGCACTGGCTGTAGACAAAATCACCGAAGCCTTCAAAGTGGGCGGTCGGCTTATCTACATGGGTGCAGGCACCAGTGGGCGCTTGGGCGTTTTGGATGCGTCTGAATGTCCGCCAACGTTTGGCGTCTCAGATCAAATGGTAATAGGCTTAATCGCAGGGGGGCCAGATGCAATTTTGAAAGCCAAAGAGGGAGCGGAAGACTCACTCACCTTAGGCGTCGATGACCTTAAATCAATCCAGTTTAGTCAGAAAGATGTGGTCGTCGGCATCGCAGCGAGTGGACGAACGCCTTATGTTATTGGCGCATTGGAGTACGCAAATGAGATGAGTGCAACGACCATTGCCCTTTCGTGTAATCCCGATTCTACCATTGCTGATATCGCCGACATTGCGATAAGCCCGGTGGTTGGCCCAGAAGCGCTCACCGGCTCAACCCGATTAAAATCCGGTACCGCGCAAAAGTTAGTGCTTAATATGCTTACCACAGCAAGTATGATTCGTTTGGGTAAAAGTTACCAAAACCTCATGGTCGATGTGAAAGCCACCAATAAAAAGTTGGTTGCGCGTGCTGCTCGAATCGTGATGCAAGCCACTGACTGCGATAAAAATCAGGCCACCAACACACTCGAACAGACCGACTACGATGTAAAACTGGCGATTCTCATGATTCTAACAGGTATGGATCTTCCCTCTGCTCGTAAGCAGTTGCATCACCAAGATGGCTTTCTACGAAAAGCGGTGCAGCATCATCACAATCAATCCTAGTTCAGTCGAAAGGGAGAGCCTCTCTCCCTTAATCCCAACTATTGGTTGAAGTCGTTCCAACCCCGTTGCCATTCCATACGGAATTTCTGCCCATATTGAGTACCTTCGCAGACCCCTTCGTAGTATTGACCAGATAAGCCAATCTGATAAGCAAAATTAGGGTTACAGTATTCGTTCACTCCATCCATATACCCTTGTTCATATTCCCCATATTTGGCAGAACCAAGACGGGAAAGGTTCTTGACTGAGCGCTGAGTGTGACCTGCCACACCATCTTGATAACCAATTTGATACCAATCCCCTTGTTGGGCAAGCTCTTCTGGAGAGGCCGAGCACGCTGCCAGTAGGATGGAGAGTAAGCCGATGATCAGTTTTCTCATTGTTTTTTCTTCATTTTCTTGGATTCTTATTTAACTAAACCACTAAACACCCCAAATTGCCACTTACGAACGATGAAAACCACTTAACTGACGTCGATACCGTTCAATTCTGGATACGACCACTCACTTCATAAGCGAATGTTTCTTTCTTAATCCTTCCGTAATATGCATCGTGAGCTTAAATACTAAGGAGCAAGTGTTATGTTGTGGTTTTTGACCTGTGTGGCGGCATTGATTGGCGGCTACTTTATTTACGGAGCTTTCGTTGAGAAAGTGTTTGGCATCAACGAAAAACGCCAGACACCTGCTCATACGAAAACGGATGGTGTCGACTATGTACCGATGTCGACCAAAAAGGTTTACCTTGTCCAGTTGCTGAACATCGCAGGGGTTGGTCCAATCTTTGGTCCAATCATGGGTGCACTATACGGCCCTGCTGCCATGCTTTGGATTGTGATTGGCTGTATTTTCGCTGGCGCAGTTCATGACTACTTCTCAGGGATGTTGTCCGTGCGTAATGGCGGAGCTTCAGTCCCAACTATCACAGGTCGTTACTTAGGTAATGGCGCAAAACACTTTATGAACATTTTTGCCATTGTCCTCCTACTGCTTGTTGGTGTCGTTTTCGTTTCTGCTCCGGCGGGTATGATCACAAACCTTATCAATGATCAAACTAGCCTAAGCGTTAGCATGACGACTATGGTTGTTGCTATCTTTGCTTACTACATCATCGCGACGATTGTTCCTGTCGACAAGATCATTGGCCGCTTCTACCCACTGTTTGGTGCACTTCTCATCTTCATGTCTGTTGGCTTGATGACTGCGGTCGCTTTCTCGAGCGAGCATACTGTGATGGGTGATTTCCAAGTCAGCGATATGTTTACAAACCTTAACCCGAACGATATGCCTCTGTGGCCAGCACTATTTATCACCATTGCTTGTGGTGCGATTTCTGGCTTCCATGCGACGCAATCTCCACTGATGGCTCGCTGTATGGAAAATGAGAAAAACGGTCGCTTCGTATTCTATGGCGCAATGATTGGTGAAGGCGTGATTGCTCTTATCTGGTGTGCGATTGCCCTATCGTTCTTCGGCAACCTAGATGCGCTATCTGAAGCCGTGAAAAATGGTGGCCCTGGTAATGTCGTCTATAGCGCTTCATTTGGCTTGCTGGGTGTGTTTGGCGGTGTGATTGCTTTCTTAGGTGTGGTGATTCTTCCTATTACATCGGGTGACACTGCGTTCCGCTCTAGCCGCTTAATCCTAGCTGAGTACTTTAACGTTGACCAAAAAGCACTGCGTAATCGCCTAATGATGGCCGTTCCACTGTTTGTCATTGGTGGTATCTTGACTCAAGTTGATTTCGGTATTATCTGGCGCTACTTCGGCTTCGCAAACCAATCAACGGCCGTTATGATGCTTTGGACCGCTTCTGCTTACTTGCTTCGTCATAACAAAATGCACTGGATTACAACCGTTCCGGCTCTATTCATGACAACGGTATGTGCAACGTTCATCCTTAACAACAGCACACTAGGCTTTGGCCTACCGATTCAGGTATCAACAGTCTCTGGCATCCTCTTCGCCATCGCTATCGCAGCATACGTCATCAAAACCTCGAAAGGTAAAGGTGAAACTGACTTAGCTGATGAAGAGAAACCACAAGCAGTCACAGAAACTGCCTAAGCTAATGCACTTCGCTTGCAAACATTTAAGGCTCCTTCGGGAGCCTTTTCTTTAGAGAGACAAAATCAAAAAAGCCAGCGATAAACGCTGGCTTATTGGGTTTTAATGCAAACCTAGTCGACTTGCTTGATTTGTAGCTCTTTAGGCACTTCAAAGAACATATTTTCTTCACGGCCTTGGATTTCTTCAACAGAACGGGTGCCAACCAACTCTTTGATGCGTTCAAGAATTTGATTCACGAGCTCTTCAGGTGCAGATGCGCCGGCGGTTACGCCAACTTTCACTTTACCTTCGAACCACTCAGGTTTGATATCTTCTGGGCAGTCAGTCAAGTAACCTGGTGTTCCCAGCTTTTCTGCTAGCTCTTTCAAACGTGTTGAGTTTGATGAGTTTTTCGAGCCAACAACAATCACTACGTCAACATCTGTCGCCATTTCACGCACCGCATCTTGACGGTTTTGTGTCGCGTAACAAATATCGTCTTTACGCGGCCCTTGAATCTCTGGAAATACTCGACGTAGCTCTTCAATCACATCCGCCGTTTCATCTACAGATAGTGTGGTTTGACTTACATAATGAAGGTTGCTTGGGTCTTTCACTTTGTCTTTCAACCCTACGACGTCAGCGGGTGTCTCAACCAGATACATGCCACCTTGGTCACTAGCATACTGTCCCATCGTACCTTCAACTTCTGGGTGCCCTGCGTGACCAATCAATACAACCTCCATATGCTTACGACTCGCGCGAGCCACTTCCATATGAACTTTGGTCACAAGAGGACAAGTCGCATCAAAGACGGTTAAGTCACGCTCTTTCGCTTCTTTGCGTACAGCTTGAGACACACCATGAGCAGAGAAAATGACAATGTTATCGTCCGGCACTTCATGCAGCTCTTCGACAAAGATTGCCCCACGCTGTTTAAGCCCCTCGACAACGAAGCGGTTATGCACGACTTCATGGCGTACATAAATCGGTGGCTGATACATTTCTAATGCACGCTCAACGATACTGATCGCTCGATCAACACCGGCACAAAAACCGCGTGGGTTTGCTAAAAGGATTTTCATTTCATTGCTCATGATGTTTATGTTTTCGCTCTGGCTCGCTATTCTACTGACAAAATCTCGACTTCAAAAGTCACATCTTGCCCTGCAAGAGGGTGGTTGAAATCAACCGTCACCGAGTCTCCCGCGATTTCTGTAATGATTCCAGGAATTTCCATACCATCACGGCCAGAGAAGGCCATGATCGTACCAACTTCCACTTCGGCATCACCAATAAACTTTGCACGATCCATATAATGAATATTATCTGGGTTTGGCATACCAAATGCGTCTGCGGCTTTAAGCTCAATCACTTTCTGGTCACCGGCCTTCAAGCCAATTAAACATTGTTCAAAGTTTTCACTGAGGCTGCCATCACCGATAACTAATTTAGCGGGCTTACCCATATTATGAGTGCTATCAGCCACTGCGCCGTCATTCATCTTGATAGTAAAATGCAGAGTTACTGCGGAGTCTTGGGCAATTGTCGTCACGTTACTGCTTCCTTGGCGTTGTTGTTATTTTATCGATGCTAGAAAGGCACACCGATTAGCGCTTCAACATAAAGAAAAGCGCTGCCCGAATCAACCGACAGCGCTTAAGGTTATTCGCTCAATCACGAATTATGCTTTAGCTTCTTCTTTGTTACGAAAGCCATCAAGAATAATCATGGCAGCACCAATACAAATGGTCGTATCTGCCAAATTGAAAGCAGGCCAATGATAATCTCCCCAGAAGAAGTCCAGGTAGTCCACGACAAAACCATGCACAACACGATCAAACACGTTACCCACAGCTCCGCCAATAATCATCGCATACGCTATGTTGTTCCATTTCTCTTTGCTTGGTAGCTTGCTCATCCAATAGGTCAGCATACCGGTTACAACAAACGCAATACCGGTAAACAACCAACGCTGCCAGCCCGCTTGGTCACTCAGAAAGCTGAATGCCGCACCGTAGTTGTGAACATACAACAGGTTAAAGAAAGGCAATACCTCAATACGGTTTGCCCAGCCATACCCCATGTTGTCCATCACAAACAACTTGATACCTATATCAGCAAAGAAGATCACAATGGCTAACCACAGCCAACGTACACCTGATTGTTTTAATGGAATGTTTGACATCTTATCCCTTAAAGCATTAAGCCTAAAAATAACCCCAGTAGATACTGGGGCTATAAATTAACAATAAAGTTCCACTTCGGATTGCTCTAAATTATTGGTGTTGTAGCAAGGCGACAAATTTACGAGACTCCTGAGCATAGTTGTCCTATGTGATGGAGCTGGTCCGGCAACCCGGAGTAAATGCAGTCAACGCCGCTACAGCGCCAAGAATGACAAGCAATTACGCAAATTTGCGAACTTCACCTTCACCATCAACGTTAGATACGCAACGACCACAGATCTTCTCATGACCTGCAATTGTGCCTACGTCTGGTGTATGGTGCCAGCAACGGTCACATTTCTCGTTTTCTGTCGCTTTAACTTCAACAAACAGACCTTCAACGTCAGTCGCTTGCGCTGCTTCAGACTTCTCGCTTAGAGGCTTAACAACTGCCGCTGAAGTCAGTAGTGCAAAGCGTAGCTCATCTTCAAGCTTGCTTAGTTTCACCACTAGAGCGTCATCAGCGTAAAGCGTTACTTCTGCTTGTAGCGAACCACCAATGATCTTCTCTTTACGAGCATCTTCTAGTAGCTTGTTCACACTACCACGAACTGATTGAACGTCCGACCAGAACTCGTTATTCAGCTCTTCGCCTTCAGCAAGACCGAATAGGCCTTCGAACCACTCGCCAGTGAATACGAACTTATCACGCTCGCCCGGCATCTCGTTCCAGATTTCATCTGCAGTGAATGACATGATTGGCGCCATCCAACGAACTAATGCTTCTACGATGTAGTAAAGCGCTGTCTGACAGCTACGTTGCGCATGGCCGCCACGTTTCGCTGTGTATTGACGGTCTTTGATAACATCTAGGTAGAATGAGCCCATTTCGATAGAACAGAACTGCATTAGACGCTGAGTTACAGCGTGCGTGTTGTACTCACCGTACGCTTTTACAATCTCTTCTTGCGCAGCTAGAGCGCGACCTACTGCCCAGCGGTCTAGAGCAACCATTTCTTCAGCAGGAACAAGATCCGTTGCTGGGTTGAAACCGCTTAGGTTGGCTAGGAAGAAACGCGCTGTGTTACGGATACGACGGTACGCATCTGCAGAACGTTTTAGAATTTCATCAGAAACCGCAACTTCACCTGTGTAGTCAGTTGAAGCAACCCATAGACGCAGGATATCTGCACCTAGCTTGTTCGTTACATCTTTTGGTGCAACGACGTTACCGATAGATTTAGACATCTTACGGCCTTGACCATCAACCACGAAGCCGTGAGTTAGCACTTGCTTGTATGGCGCTTCGTCTTTCATCGCGATAGATGAAATCAGTGAAGATTGGAACCAACCACGGTGTTGGTCAGAACCTTCTAGGTATAGATCTGCCGACGCGCCGTTGTACTCCTCACGAGCATCAACCACTGAGTAGTGAGTCACACCTGAGTCGAACCATACGTCTAGCGTATCAAGCACTTTCTCGTAGTTGTCTGCTTCTTCGCCTAGTAGGTCAGAGATTTCCAGATCCCACCAAGCTTGAATGCCTTTTTCTTCTACTAGCTGAGCAACCTTCTCGATAAGCTCTAGTGTGTTTGGATGCAGTTCTGCCGTCTCCTTATGAACGAACAGAGCAATTGGCACGCCCCAAGTACGTTGACGAGAGATACACCATTCTGGGCGACCTTCAATCATACCTTCGATTCGGCTTTGGCCCCACTCAGGCATCCACTCAACACCTTTGATTGACTCTAGTGCTTTTGCACGAAGGCCAGCTTGGTCCATAGAGACGAACCATTGTGGTGTTGCACGGAAGATGATTGGCGTTTTGTGTCTCCAACAGTGTGGGTAGCTATGCTCATAAGCGTGGTGATGTAGAAGCGCGCCTTTCTCTTTTAGCGTTTCAACCACTGCATCGTTTGCTTTAAATACGTGCTGACCAGCAAATAGCTCAGTATCTGGCAAGTAAACGCCGTTTGAGCCGACTGGGTTAGCTACTTCTAGACCGTACTTGTTACCTACCGCGAAGTCTTCTTGACCGTGACCTGGTGCAGTGTGAACCACACCTGTACCAGATTCAGTGGTTACGTGATCGCCAAGGATCGCAGGAACGGTAAAGTCGTAGAATGGGTGATTAAACTGAGATAGCTCAAGGTCACTACCTTTTGCAAAACCAAGGTTATGGAAGTGCTCGATACCCGCACGATCCATCACGTCTTTCGCTAGCTCAGAAGCAACGATGATACGTTCCTTCGACTCACCTTCTACTTGGATCAAGACATACTCTAGATCATCACGTAGACAGACTGCTCGGTTTGCAGGCAGTGTCCACGGTGTGGTCGTCCAGATTACGATCGAGATATCGCCTTCGCCTTCATGACCTTCGTTCAATGAGAACTTAGATAGAAGCGCTGCTTCATCTGCCGCTTTAAAGCGTACGTCGATAGATGGAGACACTTTATCTTTGTACTCTACTTCTGCTTCAGCAAGCGCTGAGCCACAGTCTGTACACCAGTGAACAGGTTTGAAACCTTTAAGTAGGTGACCGTTATCAGCAATCTTACCTAGTGCACGGATGATGTTTGCTTCTGTCGAAAAATCCATCGTGCGGTACGGCTTGTCCCACTCACCCATGATACCAAGGCGCTTGAAGCTCTCTTTTTGACCTTCTACCTGACCTGCCGCGTACTTACGACACTCTTCACGGAATTCAGCCGCAGAGATTTTTTGGCCTGGTTTGCCTTTTTTCTTTTCTACCATTAGTTCAATTGGTAGGCCGTGACAGTCCCAACCTGGAATGTACGGAGCATCAAAACCAGAAAGTGTTTTGGATTTAATAATAATGTCTTTAAGAATCTTGTTTAGTGCGTGACCAATGTGAATGTCGCCATTCGCGTATGGAGGGCCATCATGTAGAACGAAAGATTTTTTGCCTTTCTTCGCTTCACGGATTGCGCCGTAAAGATCTTCTTTGTACCAACGCTTAAGCATTTCTGGCTCGCGATTCGCCAGATTGCCGCGCATCGGAAACCCTGTTTCAGGAAGGTTCAGGGTATCTTTATACTCACTCATCGATTCTTAATTCCGTTGTGTTGGGTGACAGTTAGACATTATGCCAAGCAGCGAACTAAACCACTTGGTCTTCACGCTGACGCAGCCACACCCTTGCTGCCTCAGCATCCAATTCAATTTGTTGTTTTAAAGCGTCGAAAGAGTCAAACTTATGCTCATCTCGCAGCTTATGTAAAAGCACTATTTCAAGCTGTTTGCCGTATAAATTGGCATGAAAGTCGAATAAATGTACTTCGAGTTGTTGGCGCACGCCATTCACAGTCGGTCGATTGCCAATGTTCGCCACGCCGCCGACAGGTCTATCCCCCAAGCCTAGCGCTTGAACCACATACACGCCTGATACAGGTGAGACACTGCGTTTCAGGGGAATATTTGCAGTAGGGAAGCCAATCGTTCGACCTAGCTTGCGACCATGAGATACACGCCCACTGATACTGTAATCACGCCCTAGCATTCGCGCAGCTGCGTCAAGCTTATCTAGCGCAAGCGCTTCTCGGATCGCAGTGCTACTCACGCGCAGTTTCTGAAGACAAAAACTGTGAGTACTGACGACTTCAAAGCCAAACTTTTTGCCCGCTTCTTTGAGCATGGCAAAGTTGCCTTCTCTTCCACGCCCGAAACAAAAATCGTCGCCAACGACCAGAAACTTAACACCCAAACGCGTTACCAACAAGTCACTAATAAACTCGTCAGCGGTTTGGTTGGCAAACTGGTGATTAAAGTTTACACACAGCAATCTCGCAATATCTAATTTGCTCAGTTGGACAAACTTGTCACGAAGTCGAGTCAGCCTAGCTGGCACATTCTCTTTAGCAAACAACTCCAGGGGTTGTGGGTCAAAGGTCATCACCGTCGCAGGCAAGCCTAATTCTCTTGCCTTTTCGGATACTTGGCGTAAAACCGCTTGATGCCCTAGATGCACACCATCGAAGTTTCCGATCGTCAAAACACACCCTGAATGATGTGACTTTATGTTGTGAATGCCTCGAATCAATTCCATTGGAAGCTGCTAAAAACCTGTATTTGATATTTATGTTGCGTGAAACCGACGGATTATATACTAATCAACCTTACTCTGTCGCTGCTTTTAAGTCTTTTAAACGTACACCCAAAATCATGAGAGTCACAAGGTAGACACTGGCACCTAAAGCGATCAAAGCAGTTAGCCACATAACACGCTCGGCGAAATGCCACTCTAGCCACGCTTGCATCTCTTCAAGTTGCCATAAGATCGCAGCGACCATCAGCCCACCAGCAATCACCAGCTTGGTAATGAACAGCAAGGTTTTACGAGTCAACTGGTACACACCAGCAAGGTGCAAACCTCTATATAGAAGAGACATGTTCACAAACGCAGAAAGCGCAGTAGCAATCGCCAAACCAACATAGCCATAAAACCAAGCAAAAATGGCGTTGAAGACCATGTTCGTTACCATTGCAATAATTCCGTACTTAACGGGGGTTTTGGTGTCTTGACGCGAGTAGTAGCCCGGAGCCAGAACTTTAATCAACATAAAGTTAAGCAAGCCTGACGCGTAAGCGACCAAAGACATTGACGCAAACTGCACATCTTGCGGGCTAAACTCACCTCGCATAAACAACACCATCAACATCGGCTTGGCCAACACCATCAGCCCTAACATGGCTGGAATACCAAGTAAAGTCACCATCCGTACCCCCCAGTCCATCGTGTGGGCAAAACCGTGGCTTTGTGCATCGACATGTTTACGAGACAGGGCTGGCAAAATGACCGTCGCAATCGCAATGCCAAACAATCCAAGCGGAAACTCGAGTAAACGGTCAGAGTAGTAAAGCCAACTGATCGATCCCGTTTGCAGAAAACTGGCAATAAAAGTGTCAAACAGTAAGTTGATTTGGCTAACGGATACCCCAAACAATGCAGGGATCATCAAGGTGCGAATTTTTACTACCCCAGGATCCCGCCAGCCCCACTGGGGTTTAACCATGACACCCGCTTTGATTAAAAACGGCAACTGGAACAAAAATTGGACTAACCCGCCAAGAAATACCCCGATGGCCAATCCGATTTCAGGTTGTGATAACTGCGGAGCAATAAACCACGCAGAGAGAATAATCATGACATTAAGGAACACAGGGGTAAAAGAAGAGACCGCAAACTTACCCATGGTATTGAGAATGGCACCTGAAAGCGCAACGAAAGTAATAAACCAGAGATATGGGAAGGTAATTTTGAGCATAAAACTCGCGAGCTCAAACTTCTCCGCTGATGGACCGCCATTCATCCAGTCTAAAAACCAACCAAAACCAAACAGCGCGGTAACAACACCTGAACCTAAAACACCCAAAAGCGTGACTATTGAGACAATGACTCCGAGCGTCCCTGCCGCTCGAGCGATCAACTGGCGCGTTTTATCCATATCGCCACTGGCGTGATATTCCGTTAAAACGGGAACAAAGGCCTGTGAAAAAGCACCTTCAGCAAAAAGTCGACGCAGAAAATTGGGGATTTTGTTTGCAAAGAAGAAGACGTCAGCGCTAGCACCCGCTCCCATTAAATTTGCGACAACCACATCACGCACTAAACCCAACACGCGTGAAATCAAAGTCATAGCACTGACAATCATGCCTGACTTTAGAAGACGTTTACTCACAGTTACCTCAGAAAATCGCGAATACTAATAATAATGTGCCTATCTTATTCACGAATAACTCGTCGAGAGCAGATTAGTATTAGCATTGAAAAAAAAATACTGATAGAATCCCCGCCATCTTAACCGTGAAGACCCTTCTAATCCAAAATTTGTTTGGCTTCGATTGGTTTTTGCACAAATTATTTGACATTTAAGCGCAAATGAGGGATAGTCCTCGCCCTTAAATTGTCACCGAACTAAGTTTTTGGGAGTTAGACCCTTGGCAAATAGTAAATCTGCTAAGAAGCGCGCTATCCAGGCTGAGAAACGTCGTCAGCACAACGCTAGCCGTCGCTCAATGATGCGTACTTACATGAAGAAAACTGTTGCTGCTATCGAAGCAGGCGACAAAGAAGCTGCAACTGCTGCATTCGCTGCAGTTACACCAATCCTAGACCGCATGGCGACTAAAGGCCTTATTCACAAGAATAAAGCAGCTCGTCACAAGTCTCGCTTCTCTGCTGCAATCAAAGCTCTTTAATAGAACTCTGATTTCCAGTGAAGAAAAAAACCGGCTAACGCCGGTTTTTTTATGTCTGCAATTTACGCATGTAAATAAAAAAGAGGCTATCGCCTCCTCTTTCGTTTTATTGACTGCAATACAAACTATGCAGTAGTTGGATCATCGACTTGACCTCTTCACTGCTCAATGTGTAATACACCGTTTGCGCTTCTTTTCGAGTGTGTACCAAGCCATCACGCCTTAACCATGCTAGGTGCTGAGACAATGCTGACTGACTCAGTTCTAGTTTGTTGCACAGTTCACCGACCGAAAGCTCATTGTTATGTAGTAAACATAATATTTGGAGCCTTCTTTCATTCGCCATTGCTTTCAGTAGCACAACTGCTTTGGCAGAATTTTGTTCCATCTCTTGTAAATTCATCGGCCAGTACCTCTTGAAGCCAAACTAGGAGTCGCTGATAACGCGCGTATGACCACGACGGAATGTGGCACGATTAGCACATATGACTTGCTTTGGTGGATCACACTAAAATTTAATATTGACAATATTAATCGATTTGTAACAAGTAATCTATTTGTTATAAATGAAATCATCATTTAAACAGTGAGATGAAGTCCGCGTCACACACATTTTTTACCGCTGGATGCTGGATCATACGCTCAGCAAAGATGACATAATACTCTTCTTTTAACTCATCGATATGACCGATCAGTTGTAGAGGAAGATCGCTTTCAACTTCTGTCATATAAAGCGAAGGCGCTAAGAAAATGACATCATGATGGTATCGCGCAAAAGCTTTCATCAAGGCAACATCATCAAACTCACCTAAAATGTTTGGCTTAAGCCCTTGCCTGTCAAACCACTGCAATACCTTTCGGCCCATTGCCGTTCGGCTGCCAGGAATCAACAATTTTCTCTGTTCAAGTACTGCTGGGAACTGCACATCATCCACATTACCAGAACAGAAGAAGCTCATATTACACTCACCAAGCTTCTTACTGTACAAACCTGGGCTTTGGCTCGAATCCACAGGACAATCAGACAGAATCATATCCAGCTTGTGCTGCGATAACTGCTCAAGCAACATTTCGTGGGTCGATTCAAAACAGCGAAGGTGAATACTGCTATCAGGCGGTACCGTTGTCATGAGAATTTTACTCACTAACCGTTTAGAGAGCGCATCTGCAACACCAACATCAAACAAGATATTGGATCGCTGACTGTAGTTCACAATATCCAGCATCTCATAGCTAAGACCAAACATTCGATCAGCATACTTAAACACAAGCTGACCTAGCTCTGTTGGCTCGACACTACGACCATTTCGTTTGGTCAACTTTCCATCCATGCGCTCTTCTAACGCTTTAATCTGACCCGTTACGGTTTGTGGAGTAAGAAACAGAGCATCCGCCGCTTTCGTAACAGAGCCTTGTTTACACACCATCCAGAAGTAATAAAGGTGGTTATAATTGAGGTGGGACATAGTGTTAACTCAAGATAAAGTGAATGCTTAGGTTATAGCAAATCCACTCAATGACAACAACGATTCGGCAAAAACGAAGGCATCGTCATTATATTATGATTTTACCGAAAAATAGCTCTTCATTCTTGTCTTACAACTGTCATATAGCAGTGATAAACAAGTGCTAAATGACAAAATCATTGATAAAAACCCAATAAAACTCGAGCAAAACAAAGGTAAAAATAAAACAGTAAAATCAACACCTTAAAGCCAATGTAAAACATTAACTACACCCCAAAAACGACCATAGCCGCAAAAAAAGTGTTATTACACACAACTGTAATATTACTGAAATATTTCCCCTCTAACATCGCCCTCAGTTTCAACAACAGACCAAACAAGATTTAAACGGTCCACGGAGAAAAATTATGAACCAAGCTACTACTACAGCAGCACCAATCTCGAGCACGGCTCGCTGGTTACGCTGGGCTAACTTGGCATTCATGTTGTACCTACTACTTTTAGCAGTATCAATGGTAGGCAGCGGTTTTAAATGGGCGACAGGTGATCAAGCCAAGGTTTTATTTGAATTCGCGTCTCACCCAGTAGCAGGTTTGATGATCGGTCTAGTGGCGACAGCACTTATCCAATCTTCAAGTACAGTTACTTCAATTATCGTGGGCCTTGTTGCCGGCGGTCTTCCGGTCGAAACAGCCATCCCTATGGTGATGGGTGCAAACATCGGTACAACAGTGACCAATACTCTGGTATCTCTTGGTCACGTGCGTTGCAAAGAAGAGTTTAAACGCGCATTTGCAAGTGCAACAATCCATGACTTCTTTAACCTTCTTGCGGTAATTATTTTCCTACCTCTAGAAATGATGTTTGGCATCCTTGATAAGATCTCACACTGGCTAGTCTCTCCATTCCTAGCAACAGGTGACATGAGCATCAAAGGACTTAACTTCATTAAGCCAATTACTAAACCTGTCGTTAGCGCTGTAAAAGAGCCACTATCAACATTTGGTGACCAAGTCGGTGGTGTGCTGCTTATCGTCTTGGGTATCGCGACAATCTTCGTTGCGATTACAGTGATGGGCAAACTGATGAAGAGCCTAATGGTTGGTCGTGCTCGTGAGATTCTAAAGAATGCGATCGGTCGTGGTCCAATTCACGGTATCGTGTCAGGTTCAATCGTTACTGTACTGGTTCAGTCATCTTCAACGACAACGAGCTTGATGGTACCACTGGTCGGTTCTGGTGTTCTAAAAGTACGTGATGTTTACCCATTCACTCTAGGTGCAAACATCGGTACATGTATTACGGCACTTCTAGCTGCGACAGCGGTATCTGGTGAGTTTGCAGTGTTCGCATTACAGATTGCACTTGTTCACCTAGTGTTTAACATCATGGCAACGGTATTCATCTTCGGTATTCCGTTCCTACGCGAACTACCAGTGAAAGGCGCTGACTTCATCTCTGACATGGCAGTGAAGAACAAAGCGGTTGTCGCGGGTTACCTTCTAGCAGTCTTCGTTGTACTGCCAGGAACAATCCTAGCGCTAACCACTTAAGCATCACCGATTCCCTTTAGAGCCCACGAAGTATCGTGGGCTTTTTTATTCCTGCTGTTTGCAATTAGAAACTTAAAGGGGTAGAGGGACAAAACGACTTAGGCAAGAGGAGTTTTATGTGGGCGAGCTAAATAGTACCCTTGATAAAAGTCGATATCACAAGACTGGCAATGGGATAACATTGCTTGATTCTCTATTCCTTCCGCGATAATCAAGGAACGGGTTGAGCGACCAAGACTTATCGCCTGTTCGATACCATGGCATCCGGTCTCCACAGCATTCACAACTAAACTTCTGTCCAGCTTCAAAAAGCTCGGCTGCACTATTTTTACTCTGTGTTCTGTAGAGCTTTTTACACCGAAGTCGTCAACCGCTACTCGAATATTCACACTCTCTAACGCCTTTACCCCGCTCACCGCCAGTTGATAATCGTGACTTTGAAGTTCTATTAGCTCATAAATGATCTGTTCTGGTTTTAGCTGTAATGCATCCAACTTCTGCAACAAACTCTCGATGGCAAAGGAATCATTAGAGATCAGCTCAAATACAACAGGAGCAACGTTGATAAAAATACACTTAGAGCGGTAAATAGAGCGTGCGAAGTTAATCACATGAATGGCTGCGCACATATAGGTGCTGTAGAGCAACGCGTCATCATCTTGCTCAAGCGATTTAAAGTAGTGATCCGTCCGGACAAGGTCGCCGTTGTTGTCGTAGATACGAGCCAACGCCTCTACACCAAAAATATCCATGCTACGGTCATAAATCGGCTGAAAAAAGCTGTGGAACATCAGACCATTGTGTTGAATATAGGCACACCCAAATTCATCCCATTGAATCTGCTTGGCGACGGTATCTCTCAGTTTTCGATAATCACATTCCATCAATCACACAACCTTATACAACACAGCATGTTAATTTTTAAAGTAATGTTAACATACAAATTACTCAGCAATGGACGGATAACCTTGTCGCATTATTGATAAGATGCTGCTTTATAAGAGAAATGAGACGTAGCGAGGAAAAAAGGGGCAAGCGGTTGGGGATAAAAAATGGCTTGGTCGTATGATCGGAACAACCAAGCCACTGATTCAATTCGTAAGTCAATTAAACAGAAAACGGATATTTTATTGCATCATGATGTTCGTAGCCTTCGACCCAAAAATCATCCAATGTTACCCAGGTTTCTAGATCTTCAAGAGACTTAATATTTGGGTTGATGTGGAAGGTCGGCGCTTTTAGTGGCTCGCGCTTAAGCTGCACATCACGCATCAACTCAAGCTGGTCTTCATAAATGTGAGCGTTGACGATCTTATGGTAGGCCTGCCCCGGCTTTTTCCCCGTAATCTGAGCCATGACCGCCAAAAACACATACACTTGAACCATATTAAAGTTAAGGCCCAGAGGGACATCACAAGAGCGCTGCGTGCTGTTGAGGTGTAAGGTATCACCAAGCAACGAGAAATGATGGCTGTACATACACGGGCGTAAGCACCCCATATGGAACTCACCAGGGTTGTAGAAGTTTAGGATCTCACCACGGTCATCAACGCCACGAGTGAGGTCGTCGACAATTTTGCGTAATTGGTCAATATGGCCACCATCAGGCTTAGCCCAAGCACGCCCTTGTACGCCGTAAACACGCCCCATATCATCCTCACCTTTGCGGTACGGATTATTTAACCATGCTTCATTCAGGTTCGCATTCGCATCCCAAGTTTTGGTTCCAAGCTTACGGAAGTCTTCCGCGTTATCATAACCTCGGATATAACCTAGTAGCTCGGCAACCGCTGCTTTCCAAAAGCTCTTGCGCGTGGTGACGAGGGGAAACTGGTTGTTGGCAACATCATAGGTTAAGTCAGCGTTGATGACGGTCAAACAGCGTTTACCGGTACGCTCATTTTCAATCCACTCACCATGTTCGACAATTCGCTGACAGAGTTCTAAATACTGTTTCACACCAATTCCTTACTTCGTTTGTTGCGGGAGTTCGTCTTTGTAGTAGCCACGTTTATACGCCCAAGCGACCAGAAGGCCACCAATGATCACCATCGGCAACGATAGAATTTGTCCCATAGAGATAAAGCCACCGAACAAACCTAAGTGCGCATCAGGCTCACGAACGTATTCAACGAGGAAACGGAATGTACCATATCCCGCCAAAAATAGCCCTGAAACAGCGCCCAGTGGTCGAGGCTTTTTAATAAACCAGTTCAAGATGAAGAATAGAACAATCCCTTCTAGGAACATTTCATAGAGCTGTGAAGGGTGACGCGGCAGTGGGCCACCATTCGGGAAAACAAACGCCCAAGGAACATCGGTTACACGCCCCCAAAGCTCACTGTTCATGAAGTTGCCAAGTCGACCCATACCAAGGCCAAATGGCACTAACGGCGCAATAAAGTCTGCAACGCCAAAGAAAGTTCGACCGTTTTTCTTGGCGTACCAGAACATCGCGGTGATCACACCTAACAATCCACCGTGAAATGACATGCCTCCGGTCCATACTTTGAACAAGTAAAGCGGGTCTTGCAGAAACAAGTCAAAGTTGTAGAACAATACATACCCTACTCGACCACCAACAACGACGCCTAAAAAGCCCGCAAACAACAAATCTGACACTTGCTCACGTGTCCAACCGCTACCAGGTTTATCCGCTCGGCGATTCGCAAGCCAAAGCGCAAAAGCAAAACCAACGAGGTACATAAGCCCGTACCAACGAATAGATAAAGGGCCAATAGAGACCAATACAGGATCTATATTAGGAAATTCAAGATATCCCTGAGACATAGGATTATTACTCTTAGATGTTCAAAATTACGATAGGTATAGATGAGAGTGCATCACAGTAACATAGTTCCTGCGACAAAGATTAAAAATAGGGCAAAGATTTTCTTCAACCGCACCGTCGGCATAGTCGAGGCAAGGCGAGCACCAAATCGAGTCGTTATCATAGAGGTCGCGGTGATGCCAACTAATGCCGGCAAATAGACATAACCTAAACTGTAGGCTGGCAGTACCTCTGCTTTATAGCCATGAAGAATAAACCCCAACATTCCAGATAACGCTATAAAACATCCGCAAACCGAGGAAGATCCCACCGCTTTGCGCATCTCGATGCCATGACGATTCAAAAACGGAACCGACAATGAACCACCGCCAATTCCAGCAAGACTCGAGACAATGCCGATCCCCGCACCGATCGCCATTGTCACACTGCTGTTTGGCATGGAGCGTTGAGTTTTCCCCCGAATCGAGAACAGCATTTGGATGGATAGGCACAGCACAATGACACCAAACACCTTAGGTAAATACTGCGAAGGAACCCATTCCGCCACGTTGGCCCCTAGAAAGCCGCCGATGACAACTCCCGGCATTAGCCATTTAACGACAAACATGTCCACGTTGCCCAGCTTAAAGTGGTTATATGCCGACGATCCCGATGTGACAATGATTGACGCCAGAGAGGTTGCCAGCGCCATCTGCATCGCAATGTTCGCGTCAATGCCCGCCATGGGTAAGAGGAACATCAAAGCTGGTACCACAATCAGCCCGCCGCCAATCCCCAATAGACCAGCCATGATACCAACCACACTACCTAAAAGCAGCAACAGGGCAAAAAACTCGATATTTACCATGATTTCTATCGTTTACCTGCACGGATAAAGCCTGCAAAGCCTTTATCTTCAAAGAAAGTTTGCATCATATTATAAATATCATTGCCATAAGGTTGCATCAGAGCTTTGTCAGCAAGTTGCTTCAGCTCCTGGCTGTCAGTATGCCGCAATAAGTATTTTACTTTCGCCACATTGGAGGTGTTCATGCTTAAGCTTCGATAACCTAACCCGACCATTAACAGCGCCCCAATCGGATCGCCCGCTAGTTCCCCACAAATACAAACAGGTAGCTTGAGCTGTTGACACATAAGCTGAATATGATTGAGCGCCATCACCACCGCGGGGTGCATCGATTCATACACATCCGATACACGTGCATTATTTCGATCAACCGCCAACAAATACTGCGTTAAGTCGTTAGTACCAATGGAAACAAAGTCCACTTTTTCGGCAATCAAAGGCAACAGATAGATCATCGAAGGCACTTCAATCATCACGCCAATGTCGGGCATTTGGATTCGAGAATCGAGCTCAACAACCTCTCGATAGGCACGCTCGATCAGGTCAATAGCATCATCTAGTTCCTGTGCTCCAGACACCATTGGCAACAAGATACTCAGGTTTTGGCTATTTGCACTTGCCTTCATCATGGCACGGATTTGCATGAGGAAAATGTCTGGGTGATCCAGTGTAAAACGAATACCGCGCCACCCCAAAAATGGATTGTCTTCTTCGATAGGAAGGTAAGGAAGCGCTTTGTCTCCGCCAACATCGAGGGTGCGCATCACCACCCGCTTGTCCGGATAGGTATTGAGTACCGCTTGATATTGTTGAGTTTGTTCTTCTTCTGATGGAAAACGATGCTGGAGCAAAAAGGAAATCTCAGTTCGATATAATCCGACCCCATCAACACCTTGGTTAACGGCGATATTAGCATCTGCGCTTAAACCTGCATTAAGCATAACCTCGATTCGCTGACCGTCTCGAGTACACGCAGGCTCTAAGATTCGCTGATTGACCATGGTCGCGAGCTCTCGCTCTTCATTGACCAGCGACGTGTAGGCTCGGAGTAATTGACGGCTGGGCGAGACTAATATCTTACCGCTGTAACCATCTACAACCCCTTGTTTGCCATTGATGTTCTTTAAATTGACGTTTGCACCCATAACGGCAGGGATCCCGAGCGCACGGGAGAGAATCGCAGCGTGTGAGTTGGCTGCACCTTCAATCGACACCACCGCCAACAACATATCTTTGGGAATAGAAGCTAGAATTGTCGCCGTAAGTTCTCTGACGACTAAGATCACCGGCTTTTCTAAAGCTGGCTGCTCTTTTTCAGTGTTATGAAGGAAGTAAAGTAGTCGTTGGCCTAACTCTCGAATATCTTGAGCTCGCTCTCTCAGGTAGACATCTGACATTCGAGCGAATCGATTCGAATAGCTCTCAACAACTTGACGTAATGCCCAGTCAGCACGATCGCCTTTTTGAATTTGCGCTTTAAGATCTTTACGCAACATCGGATCATTGAGTAAATGCGTAAACAAGTCAAAAATAGCCAGCGCATCTTTGTTGATCTCACTATCGAGCTTCTTGCGCATACGCCGAAAGTCACTCAATGCAGCTTCAACCGCTAATAGCAAGATTTCCTGCTCGCGTTCGATGTCTAGTGTTGAGGCAGGGTACACATCCGTGAGTTCTGGTTGAGTATCGTCTAGCCAAAACTCTCCAATCGCCACACCACTCGACGCAGGGACCCCTTTCATCGCAAGCTGTTTCTTTTCTAAACGCCATTGACCTTGCGTTTGAGCATGCGCAATGATCACCGCAAGCTGTGCCGCTAAGGTGACTAAAAAGGACTCTTCCATCTCGTCAAACTGGCGGGGCGTCTTTTGCTGAACGACCAAGACCCCTAAAACCTGTTTGCGGTGGATAATCGGCGTACCAAGAAAGCTGTGGTAAATTTCTTCACCTAGCTCAGAGAAGTATTTGAAGTTTGGATGCTTAGAAGCTTCTGCAATATTGAGAGGCTCAGCCGTGCGCTTTACCAGACCGACCAAGCCCTCATTAAATCCAATGCGAATTTTGTCGCCTTTGAAACGTAAACCTTGCGTCGCCATCAACTCAAGGCGCTGCATTTCTTCATTGGCGAGATAGATAGTACAACATTCGGTGCTCATGGCACTGCACGTCTGCTTAACCAAGATATCCAAAGCCTGATGTACATCTTCGACTTTGGAAACCTGTTCAACTATTTCCCTTAGTTGAGAAAGCATGTCTATCCTCTTCTATGTTTGCGCTTGTTCTTGCTTCTACGCTCTTTAAACGGCATTGCCATGGAGGCAAACTCTTTCATCGCTCGGCGATATACATCGCGCTTGAAAGAAACGACTTGTCGTACAGGATACCAATAACTCACCCAACGCCAACCATCGAATTCAGGGGAACTGCCGCGCAGCATATTGATTCGTGACTCATCACAATCTAAACGCAGCAGAAACCATTTCTGTTTTTGACCGATACAAACAGGTTTGGAATCCCAGCGAACCAGTCGTTTGGGTAACTTATATCTTAACCAATGACGACTTGTTGCTACGATCTTTACATCCTTCTTAGTTAGACCAACCTCTTCATAGAGCTCGCGGTACATCGCTTGCTCAGGGGTTTCACCTTCATCAATTCCCCCTTGAGGAAACTGCCAAGAGTGTTGTCCGTATCGTTTAGCCCAGAAGACCTGACCATGGTTGTTACAAATTACAATTCCCACATTTAAGCGGTAACCATCGCCATCTATCACTGGCCAACCTCTAATAAAATCTTTAATTACAGTGATTTTTCCACATATCCCCAATTGGAGCAAACTTACTAGTGTGACTAAGGCGGAAAATATCGCTCACCAAACACAATATGAATAACTTTTGAGCAGAACACCTCTTATGCACAACGCAATGAGACATAGACCACATTTATTCACCTTTTCTGTGTATAACCATGTGAAAAATCCACATCAAAGTGATCACTTTATCGACAACAAGGACGCTTAAGCACAACTCCTCTTCTAAAATAAAAAAACAAAACAATTAAAATCAAAAACTTAACCGGAAACACTACAGGTAATGAGACAATCTACTCTAGTAATGTTCGGCAAAAATCAGATCGGTCAAAGATCCACCACCAACAGTTTTATCCACACCTCATATTGAGGAATGCAACTTTCAAGAGAAACTGCAAGTAAATAATCACTCTAAAACCCCTGTTTATTCATACACACCCAAGAACACGGCAACAGGAACCCCTTCCTCCTGTGGATAACTACTTGATAGACGATCTTTTACGCGAAATGATCAAACTTCGCACAGCGAACCCGGTGCGCTTCCGTTACAATAAAGACAGAATTATTGAATTGCGAATAGTATGAAACCAGAACCACAATCCGAATCTGAACTGCTAGAGCGCGCATGGAGTGTTGCCGGACTTTCATTTGCAGAGCTTGCCCAAGAAGCCAAAATGACGGTTCCACCTGATTTACGTCGAGATAAAGGATGGGTTGGACAACTACTCGAATGGCACCTAGGCGCTACAGCAGGCAGTAAACCTCAGCAGGACTTTGAAAGCCTGGGTATTGAGCTTAAAACCATCCCCATTAGCTACACAGGCAAACCGCTAGAGACCACCTTTGTTTGTGTTGCTCCACTTGTTGGCATACATGGGCTGAGTTGGGAAAACAGCCATGTCCGGAACAAACTGTCTCGAGTCCTGTGGGTACCCGTTGAAGGTGAGCGAGAGATCCCACTGGCAGAAAGACGTGTCGGCTCCCCTCTTATCTGGTCACCGACTCAAGAAGAAGAACTTCAACTGAAAACTGATTGGGAAGAGCTGATGGACCTCATCGTCACAGGCCATGTTGAACAAATCACCGCAAGGCATGGTGAAGTCCTACAACTGCGGCCAAAAGCGGCCAATGGCCGAGCATTAACCGAAGCGTATGGCGCCAGCGGAAGAATCATCAAGACACGCCCAAGAGGGTTCTATCTGCGAACCCAGTTCACGGCTGCGCTTCTAGAAAGCAACTACGCTTAGTGTGTGACTAGCGACAACTCTATATCGTGATATAACGGGCCATCAGTCGATCCACACTCATCGTAAGCATTGTGCAAGCGCAAATAAGCACGCTCGACCCCCAGACGAGTTAATTCCTCTTTGACTCGCTCTAACGATTCAAAGTGAATCGGCTCGTCATTGACCTTTAGTGGCTCCAACTTGTGCTTATACTCAACTGCTAACAAATATTGAGAAAGGTCCGAACAACTGATCACAAACACTTTTGGCGGCTGATAAGAATCTTTGTGGTAACCATGTATCCACTTATCTAACTGAGTCATGTTCATAATTCACCTCCATTATTCATATTAGCCAAAGCCAATAATTTTGCGAAATTGTTAACAGTGCCAATTCCTTCCCACAACGGAATCCCCTATATTGGATGGATAAAAATAATGAAACTGAGGAAGGCCCATGCAATACAACAAGTTACCTCACTCAACGTTAGAAGTGAGCCAAATATGCCTTGGCACAATGACGTTTGGGGTGCAGAACTCTGAGCAAGATGCATTTCGCCAGCTCGATTTTGCACTTGAAAGAGGTGTGAACTTTATCGACACCGCAGAGATGTACCCAGTACCTCCAAGCGCACAGACTCAAGGGGCGACAGAACAACACATCGGAAATTGGCTAAAGCACTCAGGCAAAAGAGAAAAAGTTGTCTTGGCGACCAAAGTAGCAGGGCCAAGAAACATGCCGCACATTCGCGACAATATGAAGCTAGACAGGCGCAACATTCACCTCGCAATCGATGATAGCTTACGCAGACTACAAACTGACTATGTCGATCTTTATCAAATTCATTGGCCCCAACGCCAAACGAACTGCTTTGGTCAACTAAACTACCCTTATCCAACAGAGCAAGAAGAAGTCACATTAGTTGAGACGCTAGAAGCGTTGGCAGAGCTGATTAAAGCGGGCAAAGTTCGCTATATCGGCGTGTCTAACGAAACACCTTGGGGCGTGATGACGTTATTGAGATTAGCCGAAAAGCATGAACTGCCAAGAATTGTCTCGATTCAGAACCCGTACAACTTACTCAATCGTAGCTTTGAGGTCGGACTATCGGAGATTAGTCACTATGAAGGCGTTCAGCTACTCGCATATTCACCGCTTGCCTTTGGTACATTGAGTGGCAAGTACTTGGACGGTCAACGCCCTGAAGGCGCTCGATGCTCGCTATTCGAACGTTTTGTCCGCTACTTCACGCCACAAGGAATTGAAGCTACGGCTGCGTATGTTAACTTGGCTCGAGAACATGGATTAGATCCCGCTCAAATGGCACTCGCCTTTGTGAATCAACGTCCTTTTGTCGCATCCAACATTATCGGAGCAACAACCATCGAGCAGCTAGAATCGAATATAAACAGTCTTGATGTCGTACTGACAGATGAGTTGCTTCAGGGGCTGCAAGAGATTGGGACGACATACTCCAATCCTTGCCCATAATTGCCAGCTACTTAGGTAGCTAGCTAAGATATCTTTGGGCTGGCGAAGCAAGCCAGCCCAATAGATTACGTAGGTATTCGCGCACTTAAAACACGACGAAGGTGACGAACACGGCGTTCTGCTGTAACACTTTCAGGCTCACGAAGGCCCACAGGACGACCATCTTTCTCTAAACCAATGTCTCG
The DNA here is from genome assembly GCF_027587055.1 of Vibrio sp. MarTm2. Taxonomy (NCBI): domain Bacteria; kingdom Pseudomonadati; phylum Pseudomonadota; class Gammaproteobacteria; order Vibrionales; family Vibrionaceae; genus Vibrio; species Vibrio sp. MarTm2. The sequence continues at coordinate 50,061 of NZ_JAPPTK010000010.1, forward strand.
CAACAAGTGTGCATTTTCCCACGGAATATCAAAGCTACTGCGTCTAACTCGACGCTTCCACTCTCGCTCTTCACGACGTAGATCAGCTTTTACCAACACTGTGGCTAATTTTAGGTATACAGAATGACTCATGAGTTTTCTCCAGTTGAGTTGTAGCTGGGGAAAAGTCAACGAATCCAAAAAAATGTTGGATGTACTCTAATTCGCTGCTTTCCCGCAGCCAATTAAAGATAATTTGGATACGGACTAATTACATTTTGGGTGTATCTTTGCGATCGTTTGAGGCTTTTCGAGCATGATCAGCCGCAGATGCAAATGCACCGAGTTCGAAAGACGCACAATTCATTTGGGTAACATTGAAATGTTTCATGGTGCGCCTCCTAGCTATGTATTAATCCGATAAAGTGAAGTGGGTATGAGCTCTAGCTCATGATTAAATTCTAAACATCATGATTATTAATTCAACTAATTTATAACCAAAAGTTTTAATTAAAACTTTTCAGCTATAAACACTATGTGAACAGCCATCATTTGAAATATTAATCGTGTCGATAACATAATGACGGTGGATAATTTTACTACGTTAACAAAAAAGCCGCACATAAACGCGCGGCTTTAATTTACAAAACAATCAGTTATACAGTGACATCACTGATCAGATTGTGTTTGTTTAACAAACGGTACATCGTTGCACGCGATACACCTAGCTCTTTAGCAGCCATTGAGACTTGACCAGAATGAGACTCTAACACCAGCAATAATGCATCCCGCTCACTGCGCTCACGGATACTCTTCAGGCTGCGTTTGCCATCACTACGTTTAGGCAAATCGAGGTGCTGATCATCAAGCATTACCGTATCAGACATCAACACGACACGTTTGATCTGGTTCATTAGTTCACGAACATTACCTGGCCAATGGTAACGAGTTAAAGCACGTACTGCATCTTCAGTAAAACTGCGTGCTTGCGCGTTGTACTCTTTTGAGTATTCCTGCAGGAAGTGACGTGCCAAAATAGCGATGTCTCCTGCTCGCTCTTTCAAGCTCGGAACATTAATACGCAACACATTGATATAGTGGTACAGCTCTTCATTGAAGTCACCATCAATTAAGGCTTTTTCGATATCCGCTGAGTTAGCAGCAAGAATACGAACATCCACCTCTTGACGACCATTCACCGTATCAACGGTGCCTTCTTGTAAAAAGCGAAGCAAATTGACCTGCTGAGACTTAGGAAGCGTCAAAATATCATTGAGTAGGATGGTGCCACCGTCTGCTTTTTCTAAGATAGAGGGTTCCGCGGGATCTTCACGGTTGATACCAAACAGATCACTTTCAATACGACGCTCTGACATCGCACGACAGTTCACAGAGATAAACTCTTTGTTCACTCGAGAAGACGTTTTGTGAACCGCGCGAGCCACCGTCTCCTTACCAGTACCACTCTCGCCGTAAATAAGAATACTGACATCCGTTGGACCAATTCGTTTAATTTGGTCTCTCAATCTCTTCATCGGAATCGAGTCACCGATGAGTCCCATATCACTGGTGTTGCCGTAATGTGGCCATACTTTCTTCTCTAATTTGAGCATTCCCAATTGATGGCCAATTGTGCTCAGCAACTGCGCATCAGGAATCGGAGCGGTAAAGAAGTCGATACAGAAGTTAACGATAAACTGGCAAATCGTATCGGAGCTCAGCTGGGATTCACGGATAAATGCTAACCATCGAACCTGTTTGTGATTGCTTACAAGGTTGGCAATACCATTGAGGCTAAACTCATCGTGACTGAGGTCTACGATACCAATACACGGCCCTGTTTCAGCGAACAACGCATCTGCCTTGCGCAAGTCTGCGCATTGTGTACATCTCCAACCAACTTGTTCTAATACTGAAAGCCATGGTTCGTAGGTACCTCCAACGACAATAAGAGACCCAGGAACGGAATCCATTCGGAACTGACTACCCATACGGCTTAATCCTTATTATTGATAACACCAATGCAGTGCCATAGAAGGCACATCAATTTAGATGGTTACATTATAGAGACTCAGGCAGAGAATCTGTCTCACAAATAAGACTACAGGTTGGTTAGCGTTTTTTCCACTCGTTGTGGGAGTGATTTCAAAGAATATATTCGTGTTACATGGGAAAACAGCATCTATTTATATCAACATCAGTACGATATAAATGAACCAGACTTTGCTTTAATTTAGCTCTAAACGATTAATAAGAGGTCATTTTTTCATTTTATTCTGAATCAGCAACACCATGAACCGTCTTATTTTGGAGACAAGACAATAAAAAAGTCACCCGAAGGTGACTTTTCTTGGTAAACGTTTTGCTTACATTACGCTTGTGGACGCATCGCTGGGAATAGGATTACGTCACGGATTGTGTGCGTGTTTGTGAACAACATCGCTAGACGGTCGATACCGATACCTTGACCCGCTGTTGGCGGTAGGCCGTGCTCTAGTGCAGTGATGTAATCTGCATCGTAGTACATTGCTTCATCATCACCTGCGTCTTTCGCGTCAACCTGTGCTTTAAAGCGTGCATCTTGGTCTTCTGCATCGTTAAGCTCTGAGAAGCCGTTTGCTACTTCACGACCACCGATAAAGAACTCGAAACGGTCAGTGAAGAATGGGTTGTCATCGCTACGACGCGCTAGTGGAGAGATATCCGCTGGGTAGCCAGTGATGAAGGTTGGTTGAATTAGCTGAGGCTCAGCCGTTTCACCAAAGATCTCTTCAAGAAGCTGACCACATGTCCAGAAAGACTCCACTTCAACGTGCACAGACTTCGCAATCGCAACCATCTTTTCACGGTCAGTTAGATCCGCTTCTGTTAGTGCTTGGATTTCAGCGTGGTCTGGGTTGTAGTGTTTGATCGCTTCAAACATGCTCATGCGAGCGTACTTACCACCAAACTCTACAGTCTCATCACCGTAAGGCATAGACGTTGAACCTAGAACGTCCATAGCAACCGTGCTTAGCATCTCTTCAGTCAGATCCATCAGATCTTTGTAGTCAGCGTACGCTTGGTAGAATTCCATCATAGTGAATTCTGGGTTGTGACGCGGAGAAAGACCTTCGTTACGGAAGTTACGGTTGATCTCGAATACACGGTCAAAACCACCTACTACTAGACGCTTAAGGTAAAGCTCAGGAGCAACACGTAGGTACATGTCGATGTCTAGTGCGTTGTGGTGAGTGATGAATGGACGAGCCGTTGCACCACCTGGGATCACGTGCATCATTGGCGTTTCAACTTCTAGGTAGCCTTTTGAGCTCATGAAGTTACGGATAGCCGATACAAGCTTAGAACGGATGATGAACGCTTGACGAGAGTCTTCGTTGACGATTAGGTCAACGTAACGCTGACGGTAACGCATTTCTTGGTCAGTCAGACCGTGGAACTTCTCTGGAAGTGGACGAAGTGCTTTCGTTAGCAGCTCGTAAGATTCCATGTTCACGTAAAGGTCGCCTTTACCTGACTTGTGAAGTGCACCTTTAACACCGATGATGTCACCGATATCTAGGCCTTGATATTTCTCTTTCAGCTCTTTTTGCACATCTTTTGCAGCGTATGCTTGAATACGGCCAGATGTTTCTTGAATCGCTAGGAATGGACCACGTTTCGCCATTACACGACCAGCGATTGCAACAACGTGGTTTAGCTCTTCTAGCTCTTCCTTCGTCTTTTCACCGAATTCCGCTTGAAGATCGCCTGCTAGGTGCTCACGACGGAAATCATTTGGGTGACCGTTTGCTTTGCAGCTCTGGCGGATATGGTCCAGTTTGCTACGACGCTCAGCGATCAGCTTGTTTTCTTCTTGTGTGTTTTCGTTTTGAACAGCATCAGTCATTTTCGATGTATCCTGTTTCTTAAGTGTCGGTGAAAAGCTTAAAGGCCTGACTTCAGGCTAGCTTCAATAAATTTGTCTAAGTCGCCGTCAAGAACCGCTTGAGTATTGCGGTTTTCAACGCCTGTACGTAGATCTTTGATGCGCGAGTCATCAAGTACGTAAGAGCGGATTTGGCTACCCCAACCGATGTCAGATTTTGCATCTTCATTGGCTTGCTTCTCTGCGTTTTGCTTTTGAATCTCTAATTCAAACAGTTTTGCACGAAGCTGCTTCATCGCTTGGTCTTTGTTCTTATGCTGAGAACGATCATTCTGACATTGCACCACAGTATTTGTTGGTACGTGGGTAATACGTACCGCCGATTCCGTGGTGTTAACGTGCTGACCACCCGCACCTGATGCACGGTATACGTCAATGCGTAGGTCAGAAGGGTTAATGTCGATGTCGATGTTGTCATCAATCTCTGGGTAAATAAACGCAGAAGCAAACGAAGTATGGCGACGACCGCTCGAGTCAAATGGCGATTTACGAACCAGACGGTGAACACCAGTCTCAGTGCGTAGCCAACCGTAAGCGTATTCGCCAGAAATCTTAACCGTTGCACCTTTAAGACCTGCCACTTCACCTTCTGATACTTCGATAACCTCGGTCTTAAAGCCTTTCGCTTCAGCCCAACGAAGGTACATACGTAGCATCATTGAAGTCCAGTCTTGCGCTTCAGTACCACCTGAACCTGACTGCAAATCGATGTAGCAGTCTGATGCATCGTGGTCACCTGAGAACATACGGCGGAATTCAAGCTTCTCTAGCTTCGCTTCTAGCTCTGCCAGTTCCGGTTCGATTTCGTCAAACGTTTCTTGATCTTCTTCTTCAACGGCAAGCTCTAAAAGACCATCAACGTCTTCAACACCTTGCTCAAGTTGATCAATGGTTTCAACAACCGCTTCGAGTGCAGAACGCTCTTTACCCAAAGCTTGTGCTCGCTCTGGTTCGTTCCACACATCCGGCTGTTCTAGTTCTGCGTTGACTTCTTCTAGACGCTCTTGCTTAGCGTCATAGTCAAAGATACCCCCTCAGGACATTGGTGCGCTCAGACACGTCCTTTAGGCGGTTTTTAATAGGATTGATTTCAAACATGTTTGCTCAACATTTATGAGTAGAATTTAACCGAAGAATTGTACTCAAAAGTGTGACGAAGATACAGGAATTTTTTATCAGCGAATAAAAATCCGATGCAATAAAAAATCCCCTGCTACGCCTTACGTAACAGGGGATCTTTGATTCAAATTTATTGCGTGATTATGCGGTTTCTTCCGCTAATTCGACTTGCTCAGATTTGCCGATGAACAACATGCAAACCATCGCAGCAACAGTCGGCATTAGCCACCCCATGCCCACCTCAAAGAGAGGCAGCATGCTTAGTGCAGAAACATCAACACCCGCGACTTTTGCCGCATCAATAAGCGCGAACATCAAAGAGACAAGAATAACCACACGGTACGCCACTTTCGGGTTTGGTAGCTTTTTGCGAATAAACGTCAATGCAACCAGCGCAATCGCGACAGGGTAAAGGGCGAACAGAACTGGCACAGAAAGTGAAATAAGCTGCGACAAACCAACATTTGCCACCGTTGCACACGCGACACCAATAATGACAACCCACGCTTTGTAAGCGACTGGAGTGATCGAGCTGAAGTAGTCAGAACACGCAGAAATGATACCGATCGCCGTTGTTAAACACGCAAGAAGCACGATCACTGACAGTACAATTTGGCCATATGGACCAAACAGAGACTGCACATACATACTAAGAATGGCACCACCGTTATCAGCACCTACGGCAACAGCAGCACTGGTCGCACCAAGGTAGAACAGTGAAACGTAAACAAATGCCAAGCCCGCAGCGGCAACAAGCGCTGCGCTGATCAGATATTTGGCTGTCGCACTTTGATCTTGGACGCCTTTTTTACGAAGGGCATCAACGATAAGACCACCAAACATCAAAGACGCGAAGGTATCCATTGTGTTGTAACCTTCAAGGAAGCCTTTTTGCAGTGGATGCGTTAGGTATTCACCTTGCGCGGCAATCATCTCACCTTGTGGATCGATAAATACAGCTGCAGCAAGAATAATCAACCCGATGAAAAGGACTGGCGTTAATACCTTACCGATCACGTCAATCAATTTACCTTGAGACCAAGCGAACGACATCGCTACTACAAAGAATAAGATTGAGAAAATCGTTAAGTGTAGCTGAGCTGCGTCAGCAAAAAACGGCTTAATCGCCATTTCATAGGCTACAAGACCAGTACGAGGTGCTGCAAATGCAGGACCGATGATAATGAAGATCAGTACTGCGATGGTCATCGCAGCGCGCTTCGGTAGATCTTTTGTCAGATGATCCCAAGAGCCACCAGCGACAGCGATAGCAACGATGGTAATAAGAGGTAGACCTACTGCTGTCAAAAGGAAGCCAGTCATGGCTGGAATTAAGTTTTCACCAGCTAATTGACCGGCGAGTGGTGGAAAGATGATGTTACCTGCACCTAAAAAGAATGCGAAAAGCATAAAGCCAACCGCAATAATGTCTGATATTTTTAAAGTCTGCTTCACAGCTAACCCTTACATTTCTATTAATATGATGTTGTGTTTGTTGAAAGGTCGAATATGCCTTTCAATCGATAAATTAAGGCGCGCATAATGACGAAATACTCATCTATCCGCAACCGAAAGGCCAAAAACACCATATAAATTTATAACAACAGTAAATTTGCAGCACATATCACTATTTTAAAAAACTAACGCAGCAAGATTAACCAATCATTTTCAAAAACAACCAGCAAACAAATAGAACAAAAAACCAAACAAACCATTAACAACAGATCAAATAACTCAAAAACAACACCAATACCGACAAACATAAAACTTCATGAAAAAAACAAAAAGCTTTGAGTTTAAGCAGTTCAAAATCACCGGCGGCCTCTCGGGCATGCCAGTCAGTACCGATGGCGTTTTGCTTGGCGCCTGGGCTAACCTCAGCCAGGTAGATTTCTTACTCGATATAGGTACAGGAACGGGGTTACTGGCATTAATGTGTGCGCAGAGAAAACCCACTCTAACCATCGATGCTATTGATATCGACCAAAACGCATGTGACGCAGCGATAAGTAATTTTTCCAACTCCCCTTGGCAAGACAGGCTCACGCTTCATCAAGGTGACATACTAAACGCAGAGTTTAGCCATCGCTTTGATGCCATCATTTGCAACCCGCCTTACTTCAATAGCGGAGAAAAGGCACAAGACACTAGCCGAGCAATCGCTCGCCACACCGACACACTCAATCACTCTTCGTTACTTACTCGCTGTTGGGAACGACTCACAGCTCAAGGCAAAGCCAGTTTTGTCCTCCCTGCCACTGAAGGAGAGGCCTTTATCTCACTTGCCATCGATCAGGGTTGGCATGTGCAGCGCTTGTGCAGAGTCAAAACTACAGAAATGAAAGCAGTAAGTAGGCTTTTGATTCAAATAGGAAAAGAGCCTATAGGTTGTGAAACGTTCGAACTCACGATTCGTACCGCAGATGGCTACAGTGACGCGTTTATCCAACTAACAAAGGCGTTTTATCTAAAGATGTAGAAAATAAGGTGTGATCCTTGTCACCGAACACTCTATAATACGACCCCTTAAATTTAATGCTCACATCAACTCGCTTGTGGAGACCTTATAGTGATCAGAAATTTCGCTGAATTGGAGCTAGACCCTAACCTACTCCTCGCCATTGAAGAAATGGGTTATGACCGCCCAACACAAATTCAGGCTGAAGCCATTCCGCAAGCGTTAGATGGCCGAGATATCTTGGCTTCTGCCCCCACTGGTACGGGTAAAACAGCCGCTTTTGTTTTGCCTGCGCTGCAATATTTACAAGACTTTCCTCGTCGTAAACCGGGGCCTGCTCGTATTCTGATCCTGACTCCGACACGCGAGTTAGCAATGCAGGTCGCAGACCAAGCTCGCGCACTGGCTAAACATACTAAGCTGAATATCTTTACGATAACCGGCGGAGTTCAGTACCAAGAGCACGCGGACATCTTAGGTAAAACCCAAGATATCGTGGTAGCAACACCAGGACGCTTGATGGAGTACATCAACGCAGAGCGCTTCGACTGTCGTGCGATTGAATGGCTGGTCCTTGATGAAGCGGATCGCATGCTAGATATGGGCTTTGGCCCAACAGTAGATCGTTTGTCTAACGAGTGTCGTTGGCGTAAACAAACACTATTGTTCTCGGCAACACTGGAAGGTAAAGGCGTTGAAGGTTTCACTGCAGATCTACTTAAAGATCCAGCAGATATTGATGCGGAACCATCTCGCCGTGAGCGCAAAAAAATCGCCCAGTGGTACCATCGTGCTGACGATATGAACCACAAACTTGAGCTGCTGAAGAAGATCATCACTGATCAAGCTGAGCGTTCAATCGTGTTCTTAAAAACTCGTGAGCGTCTTGGCGAGCTGCGTACTGAACTCGAAAAAGCGCAAATACCTTGTGCATGGATTCAAGGTGAAATGCCACAAGATCGTCGTAACAATGCCATCGCGCGTTTTCGCGACGGTACGGTAAATGTACTTCTGGCAACCGACGTTGCGGCTCGTGGTATCGACCTTCCTGATGTAAGCCATGTCATTAACTATGACATGCCACGCAGTGCGGATGTGTACCTACACCGTATTGGTCGTACTGCTCGTGCAGGTAAGAAAGGTAATGCAGTATCTCTTGTTGAAGCGCACGACCAACCAATGCTAGATCGCGTTGCTCGCTACGTAAAAGAAGACATCAAAGAGCGTTTCATCAAAGAGATGCGCCCTAAACATAAAAAACCTGTGTTTAAGAAAAAGAACAAAAAGAAAGACGATAAGAAAAAAGTAACGGCGAAAGGTAAGAAGAAAGTCGCTAAGAAGAAAAAGTAACGTCTTGATTCAATAATACTGCAAGGGTTGATGTGAAAGCATCAACCCTTTTTTATGCACGAACAATTGGTTTACAAATTGGTTTACAGATCGCGTTGAGAGATTCCTTGCTCACTCCGTCATCGCTCTAAGAAATAACGACCTAAAAAAATACCGCCTTAAGTAAGGCGGCATTTCGGAAACGGTTCTTCAAAGCGTTTGTTGTGAAAGCAAGGCGACAAGTAAACTCACCTTAAACACAGAAGATACTCAAAATAGTTGGAGCGATGGCAAGGCAACAAACGAATCCGGCCCCAGGAGCATATTCTCATTCCATCTTCAAAGCATTTGTTGTGAGAGCAAGGCGACAAGTAAACTCAGCCTTGGGAGCGTAGTGCGCTACGTGACTAAGGTGAGTTTACGCTGTCAACGCCGCTATCGCAGCAAAGGCACAGAAGATTAGTGTTCGCGAGTCGCGCGGAACTCCACTTCTGGGAAACGCTCTTTTGCCAGATTTAGATTTACCATCGTTGGCGCAATGTACGTCAGATTATCACCACCATCCAATGCTAGGTTGGTTTGATTCTTACGCTGGAATTCATCCAGTTTTTTACCATCAGAGCACTCAACCCAACGAGCCGTTGCTACGTTAACACTCTCGTAGATGGCTTCTACGTTGTATTCGGCTTTAAGGCGCGCAACAACTACATCAAACTGAAGCACACCCACAGCACCAACAATCAAATCATTGTTTTGTAGTGGACGGAACACCTGTACTGCACCCTCTTCAGAGAGCTGAACTAGACCTTTAAGCAGCTGTTTCTGCTTTAGTGGATCACGCAAGCGAATACGACGGAACAATTCAGGTGCAAAGTTAGGAATACCTGAGAATTTCAGAGCTTCACCTTGAGTGAAGGTATCACCGATTTGGATTGTACCGTGGTTGTGAAGACCAATGATGTCGCCAGCATACGCATTTTCAGCTCGCGAACGATCGCCTGCCATAAAGGTAACCGCATCTGAAATGTTGATTTGCTTACCGATACGCACATGGTTCATCTTCATGCCTTGCTTATAAGTACCCGACACAATGCGCATGAAAGCAATGCGGTCGCGGTGCTTCGGATCCATGTTAGCTTGGATCTTAAACACGAATCCTGAGAAGTTTTCTTCCGTCGCTTCAACAGAGCGTTCATTCGCTTCACGTGTTTGAGGTGCAGGAGCCCACTTGGTTAGACCGTCTAGCATGTGGTCAACACCGAAGTTACCTAGTGCCGTACCGAAGTAAACCGGGGTCAACTCGCCTTTAAGGAACAGCTCCAAATCAAATTCAGGACATGCACCCATTACCAGCTCAAGTTCCTCACGAACACTCTCAGCAAGATCAGCGCCTACTGCTTCATCAAGCTCAGGGTTATCCAACCCTTTAATTGTGCGTACTTCTTGAATTTCATGACCATGACCAGATTCGTACAGGATCGTTTCATCACGGTGGATATGGTAGACACCCTTGAACTCTTTACCACAACCGATTGGCCAAGAGATGGGTGCACACATCATACCCAATTCGCTTTCAACTTCATCAAGCACTTCCATTGGGTCACGTACATCACGGTCCAATTTGTTCATGAAGGTGACGATTGGCGTGTCACGCAGACGTGTCACTTCCATCAACTTGCGCGTACGATCCTCGACACCTTTCGCCGCGTCAATCACCATTAAGCAAGAGTCAACAGCCGTCAGAGTACGGTAGGTATCTTCCGAAAAGTCTTCGTGTCCAGGAGTATCAAGTAGATTGACCAGACAATCGTTGTATGGAAACTGCATGACCGACGTCGTTACCGAAATACCACGCTCTTTTTCCATTTCCATCCAGTCTGACTTAGCGTGTTGAGCTGAGCCACGACCTTTTACTGTACCAGCAGTTTGAATAGCGCGTCCGAAAAGTAGTACTTTTTCAGTAATGGTGGTTTTACCCGCATCTGGGTGCGAGATAATGGCGAACGTTCTGCGCTTAGAAACTTCACCAAGAAAAGCTGTATTTGACATCAAAAGATCTTCTTTTGTCTGGTTACCAGAAGCCTAAAAATCAGTTACTCTGACTGTTCCGGCCGTTAGATTCAATTTTGCGCGGTATTCTCTCTCATATTCTCTTGAGGGGCAACTTCAAGGACGAAAATGGCTCAATATCAGAGTCATTGAAGGGACAAATTAAAATATCAATAAATATAGGCTATAACTAAAGGAGTAGAGGGAACTTGATACGACTATGCCGAAAAGCCAAAAGATAAATTCATTAGCCTTCAGACAAGCCAAAACCGTCTTTCTAGTTTCTGTGCTGCTAGGAATCTGTTTCAGCTTCTATCATATTTTGGTGGATCTTCATCAGGAGCAAAAGCGCATCGAAGAACACTATCAGTTCAAGCTGTTGCAAAACTACTCCAACGCCAGTCAAGCTGCGTATCATTTAAATCAATTACTTGCAGAACAAGTCGCATCCAGTTTAATGATGGATAATGCAATCTATCGAGTGGAGATCATTGATGATTTCGGTGATGTTCTAACGCGCAAGGAAAATAGCGTATCCCTGCAAGGAGGCTTTACAGAAGCCCTCTCCAACTACTTGACGCCGACAACGCCAGTCTACACCACAGAGCTACACCAGCCCAATTCACATGTCGTGGTGGGCACGCTGGCCTTTTCAGTCAACGGCGCCAATATCGCCAAAGAGTTTATTTCCAAAACCAGTAAAATTTTACTGTTTGATTTATTCAGGAACATACTTCTTACGTCTATTTTGCTGTTCTTTTTCTATCAAAAGCTGTCTAAGCCTTTGGTCACGCTGATCGACTGGGTGCGTTCACTGCAGAACAACAAAAGCGACATTCCACCACCGACGCTGTATCGAGATGACGAACTTGGCCATCTTGCAAAAACCTTTCACAGCCTTTGGAAAGACAGAGAAGCCGCAGAAGTTAAGTTGAACCAGCTTGCCTACTACGATTCATTAACTGGGCTCGCCAATCGCAGTTTGCTACTCCAGTTATTGGGAAAAGCAATTGATGATTCCAACGTTAGAAGTGAAACTGGTGCACTCTTCTACCTCGACTTGGATCGCTTCAAAACCATTAATGACTCGCTCGGCCACACCATTGGCGATCACTTACTAAAAGCGATTTCGATGAGGATTGAGGCGTGGTTAAAAGACGATTACACCGCCGCACGCATTGGTGGTGATGAGTTCGCGATCTTGTTACCCAACACAAATGCTGAAAAAGCGCATGAACTGGCGCAGCAACTTTTAGCATTGATATCGAACCCCTATTCCATTGACGATCATCAGCTCTATTGCTCCATGAGCGTCGGGATTGCGCTGTTCCCTTCTGTGGGTAACACCAACATTGATGTACTACGCCAAGCGGATACTGCGCTATACAGAGCCAAGGTGAGCGGTCGTAATAAATACACCTTCTATGAACCTGAAATGCAGGCTCAAGTTGAGTCCTTCCTTGAAATAGAAAAAGGGCTACACGAAGCACTGAACAAAGGTCACCTTGAACTTTACTACCAACCTCAAGTAAACAGTGAGCATCAAATCATTGGCGTAGAAGCGCTCATTCGCTGGAACCACCCAGAAAAAGGGTTGTTGCCACCTGGGGTATTTATGCCCATCGCAGAGGAGACAGGACAGATTCTTCAGATCGGTAATTGGATTATCGAGAAGGCGTGTTATCAATATGCTACTTGGCAAAAAGAAGGCGTACTGCCTGAGACCTTCCGCCGTTTAGCCATCAACATTAGTCCTTTGCAATTCTCTCAGGATTCGTTTGTCGAACACATCCATGACGCTTTGACTCAAGCCAACATCAGTGGCGACCAAATCGAGCTAGAAATTACAGAGAATCTACTTCTAGAAAATGTGGAAAATGCCATCCAAAAGATGGTGAAGTTAAAAGAGTACAATTTGAAGACATCGATCGATGACTTCGGTACAGGTTACTCATCGCTTAAATACCTCAAACATCTGGCTGTCGATGTGTTGAAGATCGACCGCTCGTTTGTCACCCAACTGCATCTCGATGAGAGTGACCAAGCCATTGTTGATACCATCATCATGACCGCGAAGCGACTTAACTTGGAGGTCATTGCCGAGGGCGTAGAGGACTGCAATGAGCTCAATACCCTCAAAGAGTTAGGCTGCGATCAGTTCCAAGGTTACTTATTCGATAAGCCTCTGCCAGCGAGTGAGCTCACGGAGCGCTTTACGAGAAATTACTACGCGATTGAAGACGGTTCGCCCATTAAAGCGATCCAGAAATAGCCCATCTTAAAAGAAGATGTAACTCATAATGAGTGCATCTTCTTTCCCTTTGTCTGTTGGATAGTAGTTGAGTCTTCTATCTACCTCGTTAAATCCGACAGCTTCATATAGGCTAAAGGCGCGCGCATTGCTTTCTCGAACTTCAAGCCAAATGCTCTCAGCACCACCTTCTTGGCATATCGCAATTAGATGCTCAATAAGCGCTTTGCCGTACCCTTGCCCCTGCAAACTGGGATCGACAGCAATATTGAGTAGAGTCACTTCTCCAACAATATTCTGTGCATAGAAATAGCCAACAAGTTTATCGCCATCGAACATCACATGATGACAAGCTCCTCGACTATCAATGTCACGGATTAAGGTTTGCGACCAAGGGTGAGTGTGAGCCAAGCATTCGATACGATAGACATCGCCTAAGTGTTCAGGCGCGAGTGGAATACAATGTAAAGTCATAATGTTTATTGGTAGGTACAAATTTGCTGCCACAACGAGCGGCGGTGTTGGGTATTACCATCGATCTCTTCGAGCAACGGAGAGGTTAGCGTTTTGGCTGTCACTTCCTCATTCTTTTCGCAGCCTGCAAACCACACCCACTCTAAAGAATGTTGGCTAAGTAAGCCAAGTTGCTCTGGATAGATGTGCAATGCCTGCTCAAGTGACAAGTTGATGCTTTTTAAAACGCGCTCAAACATCACAGCTGTCGCCCCTTGAGGTAACTGAGGAGAGACTAGCAATAGTTGGCATGACTCGGGCAATACCCATTCAGGAGTCGAGTAGCCAAGTAATCGTTCAGGATGCGCGATCTGATAACTCTGAATGCCCATCTCATGTAAATACTGTTGCTCTTGTTGCGTCATACCGACCCACCACCATTTAAATCGCGCCCATGCTACCACAAATCTAGCGGACAGAATCAACCATTTCAGTGCGACTTTCAGCATTCCAGAAAAACAAAAGCGCCACTCGATGGTAGCGCTTTGATCTCGGAAAGAGAGGCTTAGAAGCTAGCTTTCACTGCCTCTGCAATCTTAAGTGCCGACGATTGAACTAGCTCTGCATCTTCACCCTCAACCATCACTCGAATCAACGGCTCAGTACCAGACTTACGCAGTAGCACGCGTCCCTTTTCACCAAGCTCTGCTTCTACTTCTTTGGTTGCAGTAATCACCGCAGCCGCTTCAAGTGGGTTAGAGTCGCCAGAGAAACGGACATTTTCAAGCACTTGAGGGTATAGCTTCATTCCTTGTGATAGGTCATGAAGTGTCATATCGCTCCCCACAACCGAGGCAATCACTTGCAGCGCAGCAACAATCGCATCACCTGTTGTGACTTTGTCCAGTAGGATCACGTGCCCCGAGTTTTCAGCACCGATCTTCCAGCCTTTTTCAAGGAGTTGTTCCATCACATAGCGATCGCCTACCGCTGCACGAACAAAAGGAATACCAAGTTGCTTAAGGCCATTTTCCATACCAAGGTTAGTCATTAGCGTACCAACTACCCCACCTTTTAGCTCACCACGGCGAAGCGCGTCACGTGCGATGATGTAAGCGATTTGGTCACCGTCAATCTTGTTGCCCAAATGGTCAACCATGATGATACGGTCACCATCACCATCAAAGGCAAGGCCGAGGTGTGCCTGCTCTTCAACCACGCGTTTTTGCAGTGCACGCACATCAGTCGCACCCACTTCGTGGTTAATGTTTGTGCCGTTAGGCTCTACGCCCATTGCGACCACTTCTGCACCAAGTTCTTTGAATACGTTAGGCGCAATGTGATAAGTCGCACCATGAGCACAATCGACAACAATCTTAAGATTGGCAAGGCTAAGCTCTGATGGGAAAGTACTCTTACAAAACTCGATATAACGACCTGCTGCATCATTTAAGCGCGTCGCTTTACCGAGTTCTGCCGATTCGACACACTCGATCTCTTTGTCCAGTTCCGCTTCAATCGCCAGCTCAATATCATCAGGAAGTTTAGTACCCTCAGATGAGAAGAACTTAATGCCGTTGTCATAGTACGGGTTGTGTGAAGCAGAGATAACAATGCCCGCTTCGGCACGGAAAGTTTGCGTCAAGTAAGCTACTGCAGGCGTTGGCATTGGACCGGTAAACGTTGCTTTTAGACCCGCAGCGGCAAGACCAGCTTCGAGAGCCGATTCCAGCATGTAGCCAGAAATACGGGTATCTTTACCAATAATGACTTTCTTTGTTCCCTGCTTTGCCAGTACACGACCAGCAGCCCAGCCAAGCTTTAGTACAAAATCCGGTGTAATTGGGTATTGCCCAACTTTGCCACGAACACCATCTGTACCAAAATAACGTCTTTTGTCAGACATAATGAATCCTTTTTATAATCGTTTTTGCGTTTAACGGTTTTGCCTAACCATTGAAACTATTTTCATCGCATCAAGCGTTTGTTCAAAATCATGCACGCGTATGATTTGCGCGCCTTTCATCGCTGCGATTGTAGCGCAACTGACACTCGCAGCAACACACTCTGATGGCGTCTTATCCAAGAGTTTGAACACCATAGACTTACGGGACATACCCGCTAAAATCGGCAAACCAAACTGATGAAACTGCTCTAAGTGGGCCAGCATATGATAGTTATGCTCTATCGTTTTACCAAAGCCAAAGCCAGGGTCTAATATAAGCTGCTCACGCTTGATCCCAACGCCCTCACAAGCCTCTACTCGCTCTTCCAGAAACTGGCCAACTTCAATAAGCAAGTCATCATAATGCGGATTTGCTTGCATCGTTCTTGGTTGACCTTGCATGTGCATCAAGCACACTGGTAAACCCGTTTCTGCCGCAACGTGCAGCGCTCCGGGCTCTTGCAATGCTCTAACATCATTGATGATGTCCGCTCCAGCTTGCGCGGCTTGACGCATCACTTCAGCTTTACTCGTATCGACAGAAATCCAAACATCATGCTTTTCTCGAATCGCTTTAATAACCGGAATAACACGATTGAGTTCTTCAGTCAGTTCAACGTCTGGCGCGCCAGGACGTGTAGATTCACCACCAATATCAATGATAGTGACACCGGCATCGATCATGCGTTGAGCTTGTTGGAGCGCATTGTCCAAGGAGTTGTATTTTCCGCCATCCGAGAAGGAATCAGGTGTGACGTTAAGTATCCCCATGACTTGAGGAGTGGATAAGTCTAAGACTTTGTTATTTGCAGTGATTATCATAATAAATACAAAAACCCCGAGTTGCCTCGGGGTTTATCTAATCAAACTCAATTACTCAGAGTCTTTTTTCTCTGTCGCTTCAGTAGAAGAACTTTCCTGAGACGTTGGTTGCTCTTCAGCTTTTACTTCAGAGGTTGTCTCTTCAGGCTTTTCGTCTACTTTTTCTTCTTTCGCTTCCGGCTTGTTGTTTTGGTTGTCACCCCAGCCCGCTGGTTCGCGAATTTCAGATTTACGTGCCATTAGATCGTCAATCTGACCGGCATCAATCGTCTCGTACTTCATCAACGCGTCTTTCATCGCGTGCATGATATCCATGTTGTCTTCAAGGATCTGCTTCGCACGAGCGTAGTTGCGATCAATGATTTGACGAATTTCAGTATCGATAAGCTTTGCAGTGTCATCAGACATATGTTTAGTCTGCGTCACGCTACGGCCTAGGAATACTTCGCCTTCTTCTTCAGCGTATAGAAGAGGACCCAGTTTTTCAGAGAAGCCCCATTGCGTCACCATCTTACGAGCAATGTCAGTTGCACGTTCGATATCGTTCGAAGCACCAGTCGAGACTTTATCTGCACCGTAAATAAGCTCTTCAGCTAAGCGACCACCGTAAAGACTTGAAACCATAGACTCTAGGTGTTGGCGAGACATGCTTACACGATCTTGCTCAGGAAGATACATCGTCACACCTAGCGCACGGCCACGTGGAATGATCGATACCTTGTACACTGGATCGTGTTCTGGAACTAGACGACCAACAATTGCGTGGCCTGCTTCGTGGTACGCAGTTGACTCTTTAGTTTCTTCAGACATCACCATAGAGCGGCGCTCTGCACCCATCATGATCTTGTCTTTCGCCAGTTCAAACTCAACCATAGAAACGTTGCGCTTGTTACCGCGAGCCGCGAACAATGCCGCTTCGTTCACTAGGTTAGCAAGGTCTGCACCTGAGAAGCCTGGTGTACCACGTGCGATTAGAGAAGGCTCTACGTCACCTGCTAGCGGCACTTTACGCATGTGTACTTTAAGAATCTGCTCACGACCACGTACATCTGGTAGACCAACCACCACTTGACGGTCAAAACGACCAGGGCGTAGAAGCGCTGGGTCAAGTACGTCTGGACGGTTAGTCGCAGCGATAACGATGATACCTTCGTTACCTTCAAAGCCATCCATTTCAACGAGCATTTGGTTCAGTGTTTGTTCACGTTCATCGTGGCCACCACCAACACCAGCACCACGCTGACGACCTACTGCATCGATCTCATCGATAAAGATAATACAAGGTGCCGCTTTCTTCGCTTGCTCAAACATGTCACGTACACGGGATGCACCAACACCAACGAACATTTCTACGAAGTCAGAACCAGAGATAGTAAAGAACGGTACTTTCGCTTCACCGGCAATCGCTTTCGCAAGTAGCGTTTTACCAGTACCAGGAGGACCAACCATCAGAACACCCGTAGGGATCTTACCGCCCAGTTTCTGGAAGCGGCTTGGATCACGCAGGTAGTCCACCAATTCTTTTACGTCTTCTTTTGCTTCATCACAACCTGCGACGTCAGCAAAAGTAGTCTTAATTTGTTCTTCGCTCATCATTCGAGCTTTACTCTTACCGAAAGACATAGCGCCTTTACCGCCGCCGCCTTGCATTTGACGCATGAAGAAGATCCACACACCAATTAGCAAAATCATCGGGAACCAAGAGATGAAGATAGTACCTAGCAAGCTTTGCTCTTCAGGAGGCGTGCCTTGTACTTTTACATTTTGGTTAATTAGGTCATCAAGGAGCTTCTGGTCGTAGACTGGCATGTAAGTAACATAACGCGCGCCGCCGCCACGACGAGTGAAAGTAATCTCACCGTCTTTAAAAGTTGCTTCCTGAATCTGGCCTTGGCCAACTTCCTGTACAAACGTGGTGTAATCCACCGCTCTGCCATTGCTCTCTCCAGGGCCAAAGCTCTGGAATACCGACATCAATACGACAGCGATAACAAGCCACAGAATTAAATTTTTTGCCATGTCACTCAAGGTGTAAGCCTCTCGATAACTAATTGTAATTAAAGGTAGGGTACTACAGTTTATAACCTGTAGCTATAGTGTTAACTTGCCTCCCAGAAGGCAAAATAGTTAACCTTTGTAACCAGTGGCTACAACGAAGACTTCTCGGGAGCGAGCTCGCGAAGAGTCAGGTTTTCTAATTTTTACGACTTTAAACATGTCTCGGACTTCTTTCACAAACTGATCGAAGCCTTCCCCCTGGAAAACCTTTACAACAAAGCTACCATTAGGGGCTAGAACTTGTCGACACATATCTAGAGCCAATTCAACCAAATACATTGCTCTCGGCTGATCAACCGAATTATTACCCGCGATGTTAGGTGCCATATCTGACATGACCACATCCACCATTGAAGGTTGGATTCGGTCAAGCAGCGCTTCTAAGACAGCATCGTCACGAAAGTCACCTTGAAGGAAACTAACCCCTGCAATCGGATCCATTGGAAGTAAGTCACAGGCAATGATCTGACCACTGTCTCCTATTATCTTAGCAGCATATTGAGACCAACCACCGGGAGCAGCACCTAAGTCGACAACCGTCATACCAGGTTTTAGTAGTTTGTCTTTAGTTTGGATCTCTTCCATCTTGAAATAAGCACGAGAACGGTAGCCTTTTTTACGAGCTTCATTCGCGTATTTATCATCAAAGTGTTCTTTCAACCAGCGGCCTGAGCTAGCTGAATGTTTCTGTTTACTCATTTTAATCCCAATAAGGCACAAATAGGAGCTATTGTTTTAATAGGCTGAACCTATTACTCAATAAATTATAGTCTTCAGCAATAGATGGCGTTAAAATAGCTTTTTTCAACCCTTATTTTAAAGAAAATTGGCCGCGAAATGAACCTAAGCACTAAACAAAAGCAGCATCTAAAAGGCCTAGCGCACAGTCTAAAACCTGTCGTGCTTATGGGCGCAAACGGACTCACTGAAGCTGTTCTAGCGGAAATTGAAATTGCTCTAAACCACCACGAGCTAATCAAAGTAAAAGTCGCATCGGAAGACCGTGAGACTAAAAACCTGATTATCGATGCAATTATCCGCGAAACTGAAGCGGAAAAAGTACAAGTAATCGGTAAAACGCTAGTTCTTTTCCGTCAAACGGATGAGCGCAAAATCGAGCTACCACGTAAATAACTCTAGTTACGTTAGCAACAAAAAAGGTCGCCTATGCGACCTTTTTTAGTATTGGTGTTTACGCTAACGCTTAGATGTACTCTACGCGGTCGATCTCAAAGTCGCGATCGCCACCAGGTGTAGAGATTGCAACCTCATCACCTTCCATCTTACCGATAAGACCACGCGCAATTGGCGAACTTACCGAGATTCGACCTGATTTGATATCCGCTTCGTCATCACCAACGATTTGGTATCTCTTCTCTTCATCTGTATCGACGTCAATCAATGTCACCGTCGAACCAAAGATAACTTTACCTGAATTATCCATTTTGGTTACGTCGATAACTTGCGCCACTGAAAGCTTGTACTCAATATCACGGATTTGAGCTTCACAAATACCTTGCTCTTCACGTGCAGCATGATATTCCGCGTTTTCTTTCAGATCACCTAGCTCACGAGCTTCAGCAATTGCTTCAGAAATTTGTGGGCGAAGTTTTAATAGGCGGTCGAGTTCTTCACGTAGCTGCTTTTCGCCACGTACCGTCATAGGGACTTTTTCCATTGTTTACCTCATTCCAAAGCTATCTTTGGACAAAACAAAACTACCTAACCGCAGGGATTAGGTAGTGAGTTAACTAATCAATTTATTCTAGTGTAAACAAACTTGGCAACTAAATCACCATAAATCCCACACATCAAAAGGTTGCTCACATTGGTATTGATTATTTTTAAATCAGCACCTTCCGTGAAATGTAAAAACGTCCTTATTCAACTAAAAAAACGTAAAAAATAGCCATGTCAGAGCAATGTCAAGTGCACATAAAAAACCATATAAATCATAAGCTTGATGTTTTTTAACACAAAATAAAACAGTGTTCATAATTCAAATTTATATCATTTTACTAACCCATCAGGGAACTTACACGTTAAAACATTGCTCACCGATTGCTCTCATCGAGTGAAGACTTTCTTCAGATTTCTAACATGAATCTTGAATATGAGTATTGATTCACAGGAGCAATAATTAGAGGATAACCCATGCAAACTGTGTTATCGCTCGCATATAACTATTTATGGACAGTAAATTAGGACTTATAAGATGAACAAAACTCTGATTGCTCTTGCAGTTTCAGCTGCAGCAGTGGCTACTGGCGCAAACGCGGCAGAAATCTACAACCAAGACGGCACTACTCTGGAAATGGGCGGCCGTGCTGAAGCACGTCTTTCACTAAAAGACGGTAAAGCGCAAGACAACTCTCGCGTACGTCTAAACTTCCTAGGTACAACTCAAATCACTGACGGTCTATACGGCGTTGGTTTCTACGAAGGTGAATTCACCACTGCAGACAACAAAAACGAAGATGATATCGATCACCGATACATCTACGCAGGTCTAGGCGGCAAATTTGGTGAAGTAACTTACGGTAAAAACGACGGTGCTCTAGGCGTTATTACAGATTTCACAGATATCATGGCTTACCACGGTAACTCTGCAGCGCACAAAATCGCTGCCGCTGACCGTGTAGACAACATGATTTCTTACAAAGGCCAATTCAACGACCTAAGCCTAAAAGCAAGCTACCGCTTCGCTGACCGCACAGAGGGTACAACATCTAACCCAGGTGCATACGGTGACAACGGTGCGGATGGTTACTCTCTATCTGCTATCTACGCTGTTGCTGATACTGGCCTAAATCTAGGTGCAGGTTACGCAGACCAAGCTGACCAAAATGAATACATGCTTGCAGCGTCTTACTCAATCCAAGATCTGTACCTTGCAACGGTATACACTAACGGTGAGCTAGACAAGAAAGACGCGGACTACACTGGTTACGAATTTGCAGCTGCTTACACGCTAAACCAAACTGTGTTCAGCACTACGTACAACAACGCTGAAACTAACGGCGAAACATCAGCTGACAACGTAGCAATTGACGCGACTTACTACTTCAAGCCTAACTTCCGTGGCTATGTATCTTACAACTTCAACCTTATCGACAAAGGCGACAAGCTAGGTAAAGTTGGTAGCAACGGTACAGCATCTTCTATGGATGCAGAAGACGAACTAGCAATCGGTCTACGTTACGACTTCTAATTTGTGACTAACAGTCATGAATCTAAGACGCCCGCTCTATAGCGGGCGTTTTTTTTACTGGTTATACTGACTCATGCCCATCCAATAGCCGACAACTGAATCATGAAAACCTTGTGTATTACCACTCTACTTTCCGTCTGTACGACTTTTTCCTGCCTAGCCTACTCTCCATTAGAGTCACTACCGAAAGGACATAGGGCAGGCTTACTGGTCGAGCGGTTAGACAAACCACAAGTGCTATTGACCACAAACAACAATACTCAGTACTTTCCTCCTGCGAGCACGTTAAAAATCGTCACGGCGCTCGCGGCGAAACTAGAGCTGGGCGACAACTTTCGCTTCACGACCACAATAGGTAAAGCGGATAAAGATGTCGTGATTCGGTTTTCTGGTGATCCAACCCTGACCACCGCCGCTCTCAAACAACTATTAATCTCAGCTCAGCAGCAAGGACTTAAAAAGATCGAAGGCGATCTATGGCTCGATAATAGTGCGTTTACTGGTTACGACCGCGCCGTGGGCTGGCCTTGGGACATACTGGGGGTTTGCTACAGCGCGCCAGCGAGTGCTATCACCTTGGATGAAAACTGCGTTCAAGCCTCTATTTACACAGAGGCAAACCAAAAGACTCGCGTTTACGTACCTGAGCATTTTCCTATTTATGCCTCAACTTCTGCCATCAGCGTCACTAAAACCGAGCAAGAGGCAACCCAATGCGATTTAGGTCTTATTTCATCGCCAGATAATCACTACCAATTGCAAGGCTGCTTGGTCGAACGGAGTAAACCTCTACCACTTAAGTTCGCGGTACAAAGTCCAGAATTATATGCTCAGCGAATGCTTCACACCTTGCTCACTCAGCTCAATCTCGAGCTTGAAGGTAATATTCGCGTTGGCAAGCCAAAGCTTGATAACCAAATCCTCGCTGAACACCATTCAGTGTCGCTGCTCCCTATGTTGGATGAGATGCTAAAACGATCCGACAACTTGATTGCAGACAACCTAACCAAAACGATAGGAAGCCAGTTCTTCATTCAGCCCGGAAGCTTTTCCAACGGAACGAAAGCGATCAAACAGATCATCTTCGCTCATACCGGAGTCGACTTGTCTGACACTCCGCTCGCAGACGGCTCGGGATTATCACGCAATAACCGCTTTAGCAGCGGGGACATGGCGAAAATACTGCGCTACATTTGGCAAAATGATGAGCAGCTCAATTTGGTTGCATTGCTGCCCAAGTCTGGTGAAAGCGGAACGTTGAAATATCGTCGAAGTATGAGAAAAAGTCCTGTAAAAGGAGCGATTATCGGTAAAAGTGGCTCACTCTATGGTAGCTATAATATGGCAGGCTTTGGTACCGATGCCAGTGGAGAGCCCAAGACGCTATTTGTCCAATTCGTTACGGATTACCATCAAGCAAAAGAAAAGAGCGAGGGTAAACCTACCGTCGCTCCAATAACTCAGTTCGAGACCTTGTTTTACAAGGATGTGATCTCATTTAGTCAGGCAATACCCAAGAAATAGTTCACCACGGTGAAGTAAATCCACATGCCCGAGATATCGACGATAGACGCCAACACTGGACTCACAAGCACCGCAGGGTCCAGTTTGAACGCTCTCGCAAGGATAGGTAATAGCCCCCCTAACGTTGTCGACATAGTCACTTGAATAAACAGCGCGACTGCAATCGCCATTGCAATGGTATTAAGCTCAAAGCCTCCCGTAGTGGATCCGTCGCTAAACAATAGAATGCGACCGACCATTACCAAAGAGATGGCAAACGCCAAGCACAGCGCCACTCGGCTCTCTTTCCAAAAAACCTTGACCCACTGCCGCTTCTTGAGCTCTCCCGTCGCCAATGCAC
This sequence comes from Vibrio sp. MarTm2, assembly GCF_027587055.1. NCBI lineage: Bacteria > Pseudomonadati > Pseudomonadota > Gammaproteobacteria > Vibrionales > Vibrionaceae > Vibrio > Vibrio sp. MarTm2. The sequence continues at coordinate 73,527 of NZ_JAPPTK010000010.1, forward strand.
GAATCACCAAGGTTGCCGCTTGCGTGCCAGTGTTACCACCAGCTGCGGCGATCACGGGCATGTAGATCGCTAATAAAACAAGCTGACTAAGTGTATCTTCATATTGAGCAATGATAAGCCCTGAGACAATCCCCAACAGCGCTAGAGCGATGATCCAACCAATTCGTTGCTTCACATGCTCTACGACAGAGGTACTCAAATAACCGTTAGCCGTCTCAACTTCTGAATGAATAAACCCGAGTTGATGAGCGTAATGGCGAGCGCGCTTGTCATGCCCTTCATTTTCCAACAGAGATAGTAATTGCTGAACATAGCCAACAGAGCAGTGATGCAGTATCGCCACCGCCTCTTCTATTGGCATCACGGTTAGCAGATGCACTTGTTGATTTTGTTCATACTGCAAAAATGCATTACGAGCCGCACCAATCTCTTCTTGAGAAAAGTGTGTGTTGTTTTCGATATACGTATTGCTCATTACCGTCATGGCGAATCTCCCGATTGGCAATAGGTAACGACCATCAAATACAGAATGGTAAACAAACGGTGACGTTTAGAAACAAAAAGCAACCTAAACGTATTGAAAGGTAAATATGTTCTGTATTTAGTTTCTAGTTTTCGAGGAGAAAAACATGAGGAATCAAAGAAAAGAGGATTGCTCTACCAAACAGGTAGAGGCGGAAACGACAATACCGGCGTGGTTTATTTTTCTCCCTTGCTACTAGGAGGATGGTCGATATTGTTCATAAAAGTCTCCAAATAAACTGCCATACTGACAGCGCGAGCATAGTAACAAAACTTAGGCAAAAAAACAGTCAATTTGAAGTCAAAAAGCCTAACATTTGAGATGGTTATAACTCTGCATCTAAATATAAAAAAAGCGCCTAAAAGGCGCTTCAATTCAAAGTATTGTCAATTAGTTGATGGTAACACGTGCAAACTTGCGTTTACCAACTTGGAACACATAAGTGCCCGCTTCTGGGGCAAACTTAGAGTCTGCCACTTTTTCACCATCAATCTTCGCAGCACCTTGCTTAACCATGCGCATCGCTTCTGAAGTCGAGGCACATAAGCCCGCTTCCTTCAGTAGGTTGCTGACTGGAAGACCCGCATCAAACGCAAATTCTGGCATTTCATCAGGGATCTGGTTTTTAGCAAAACGATTAACGAACTCTTGCTCTGCCGCATCAGCATCAGCTTCACTATGGAAACGCGCGATGATCTCTTTCGCTAAGGCGACTTTCACATCTCGTGGGTTCTTGCCAGATTCTACACTTGCCTTGAGCTCAGCAATTTCCTCTAGCGGGCGGAATGAAAGCAACTCATAGTAATTCCACATTAGGTCATCCGAGATCGACATGATCTTACCGAACATTTCGCTAGGCGCTTCGCTAATACCAATGTAGTTGTGCGCTGACTTAGACATTTTCTTCTCGCCATCTAGACCAACAAGAAGTGGCATCGTCAGAACAACTTGTGGCTTCTGACCATGTGCTTTTTGCAGTTCACGGCCCATTAGCAGGTTGAACTTTTGGTCCGTACCACCAAGCTCAACGTCCGTTTCCATTGCCACCGAGTCATAGCCTTGTAGGAGTGGATACATAAACTCGTGGATAGCAATCGGCTGGCCGCCTGAGTAACGCTTTTTGAAGTCATCACGCTCAAGCATACGAGCAACAGTCTGGTTGGCAGCAAGACGAATCATGCCTTCTGCACCTAACTCAGAAAGCCACTCAGAGTTGAATTGAATCTTCGTCTTTGCTGGGTCAAGAATCTTAAACACCTGCTCTTTATACGTTTCTGCGTTACGCAGTACGTCTTCACGAGTCAATGGTGGACGAGTTGTGTTTTTACCCGTTGGGTCACCAACCATGCCAGTGAAGTCACCGATTAGGAATGTCACATCATGACCTAGCTCTTGGAAAGCACGCAGTTTGTTTAGGATAACTGTGTGGCCTAGGTGGATGTCCGGTGCAGTTGGATCGGCACCTAATTTGATGCGAAGAGGACGCCCCTCTTTCAATTTAGCAATCAGTTCTTCTTCTGGAATTAGTTCGTCAACACCGCGCTTAATCTCGGCTAGTGCAGCTTCAATGCTCGCCATTCTTGTTCACTCCCACAGATTTGGCAAAAATTTAATAGTTTGCCATATTACTTGAATAGCGATGCTTTTTGAAACCAGTTAGACTAAACAGCTAGGCTTTTTTACTTAATTTTTTAGAACGAACAATAAAATGTTGTCTATTTTCGCTCGGCTTCCATGGATGCACCGTGCCCTTATCGCTCTTTTTAGCGCTATTATCGTCATCGCCTTGTTTTTGCCCGAGCCTGAAGACTTACGCCAAGATGAGCGCCAATATCAAATTGGCAAAGCGTACCCACTCTCAATCGACCCAACGGCACTCACGTTAGAAACGCGCCGATCCAATCTTGCAGTGCTGCGTTGGGATAAACATACTGTCGGTTCAGGAGACAGTATGGCGTTGCTATTCCAACGCGCGGGTTTGTCGTCTCGCCTACTGTATCAACTCACATCAACCAGCAAAGAAATCGCCAATCAGTTAACTAAGGTTCGTCCTGGAGATTCATTTTTGTTTGGGTTTGACGGCGATAATGAACTTGTTCAAATCAAACGCCAACTTAGCGCATACGAAACCTTCTTAATAACCAAATCAAGTGATGGATTCACCTCAAGCATTGATAAGAAGGAAGTTCACTACCAATATAACTACGCTAGCAATGTCATTACTTCTAACTTTTGGAACGCTGGGGTTGGTGCAGGGCTAACTGCAAACCAAATCATGGAGCTGGCGGGGATTTTTGGCTGGGATATCGATTTTGCGTTAGATATTCGTAAAAATGATTCGTTTGAAATCCTTTATCAAGAGAAAGTAGTCGAGGGTGAAGTGGTTGGCCGAGGCAAGATCATGGCCGCTATTTTTACCAACCAAGGCGATACATTTAAAGCCATCTTAGATGACAAAACGGGGAACTACTACGACGAAAATGGTCGAGCAATGAAGAAGGCCTTTTTACGCTCACCACTCGACTTTCGCCGCGTAACATCCAACTTTAACCCGACACGTCGTCATCCAGTGACAGGTAAGGTTCGTGCTCATAGAGGCACCGACTATGCAGCGCCTGTTGGTACGCCTATTTGGGCGGCTGGCGATGGTACCGTTTTAAAATCTAGCTACAATCAGTTCAACGGTAACTACGTGTTTATCAAACACAGTAATACGTACATTACCAAGTACCTTCATTTGACCAAACGAACGGTAAAAACAGGTCAAAGGGTCAAGCAAGGGCAAACCATAGGTACCTTGGGTGGCACAGGTCGTGTAACCGGTCCGCACCTACACTATGAGTTCTTGGTCAATGGGGTGCATAAAAACCCTAGAACGGTGAAGCTACCACAATCCAAATCATTGACGGGTAAAGCAAAAACAACCTTCATTGCCAATGCCGAGTTAAGGTTAGCGAAACTAGAGCGTTACAGTAAGCTACTGGCAACGGAGTAAAAATAACAAAGCCCCGCACACTCGCGGGGCTTTGTTTTTATCTTGCTTATTTCGCTTCAATTACCGTATTGGCCTCATCTTCCACCTTGTGCTCACGCCCTAACATCAATAGACATGGCGTTAAAACTAGGGTTAATACCGTCGCAAATGCCAAGCCTCCCGCCACAGCCGTCGCGAGTTGGGACCACCATTGGGTACTTGGCGCACCAAATTCTATCTTTTGGTTAACCAGGTCAATATTCATCTCAAGTACCATAGGCAACAGGCCAAGAATGGTCGTCACCGTAGTTAGCATCACAGGTCGTAAACGCTGCACACCAGTTCTCAAAATCGCATCTCGCTTGTCTAGCCCTCGGCGACGCAATTGGTTGTAGGTATCAATTAAGACGATGTTGTTGTTGACCACAATCCCCGCAAGAGCAATCACACCGATGCCCGACATAATAATGCCAAACGGTTTTTGGAATACCAATAAACCAACAAACACCCCAACTGTCGAAAACAGAACTGCCGAAAGAATAAGAAACGCTTGGTAGAAACTATTAAACTGAGTAATCAGAATAAGCGCCATAACCACTAAAGCAACCAAGAACGCATTTTGCAGAAACGCCGACGAGTTTTCTTGCTCTTCATTCTGACCTCGAATCTTAAATTCCACGCCATCAGGCAGATCTAACTTGGCAAGCTCTTGCTCAACCTTCGGCAGCTCAAGTGCCAAGTTATACCCCTCTTTGATATCAGCAAAAATGTTGAGCACGCGATGACCATCAATACGGCGAATCGTATCTTGCTTATGGTCAGGCACAATACTGGCAAAGTTGGTGATGGGTACCATGCCTGCGGCTGTTTTGACTTTAAGCTGATCGAAACGGCCGATATCACGCTTGTCTTCTGGGTAACGCACCAAGATATCTACCTCTTCGGTTGAATCATCTGGCAAGTAATCCCCTAACTTCAAACCATTGGTGACAAACTGGACCGTGTTGCCCACTAACGTCGCGTCCGCAGCAAAACGAGCAGCATCATCACGACGAATGTCGATTTGCCAATCTATCCCCGCTTTACTCGAGTTATCACTGATATTGGTAAATGCGGCATAAGAGTCCGCCCAGTGACGCACCCGTTTCGCGGCAATATCTAACTCACCAGGAACGCGCGTAGACATTTCAATCACGAGATCATGTTCAACTGGCGGCCCTGCATCTGGGAACTTGTATTCTATTTCGACACCTGCATATTGGTCGGTTGTAAGCTTCAATTCGTCAATGATGGTTTTGACTTTACGTCGATATTGCCAATCCACAGGAGTGATCTGTATTTGACCAATTTGATCATCCCCTCCGGTGCGAGTGTAGACGCTTTCAAATTCATCGTGACCAAGCATTACCGACTCAATATCACGCATAATGACGTCTTTCTCATGGATAGAGAGATCGCCATAAGAACGAACTTTTACCGTGAAGAATGGCGGGTCTACCTCTGGGAAAAACTCCGCGCCTAACCCCGCTTTTGCATAAGTAAAACCAACCGCGATGGCGAGCAATATTGCACTCAACAAAATCTTGAACGGATGTCGTATCGCGATATCTAGGGTATGGAAGTAAAGTTTCGTTATCCCAGTCGCTTTGGTGTAGTCGCCATCATGCAGTGCGAGCATTTTTTCGCGCTGTTGACGCGTGACATTTTGCGGTTTACCAATCAAGCTGCCTAGAACAGGGACAAACAACAACGCCATCGCAAGGGATGCGGCCAATGTAGCAATCAGCGTCAGCGGCAAATACTTCATAAATTCGCCTGTGATGTCCGGCCAAAAGAGCAAGGGCGCAAAAGCCGCTAGTGTTGTCGCAGTGGAAGCGGTGATCGGCCAAGCCATTCGTTTCGCCGCGTCTCGGTACGCCTCTCGCCTTGGCGTGCCTTCTTGCATTCGCCTATCGGCAAACTCCGTCACAACAATCGCACCATCCACCAGCATACCAACAGCCATAATCAGCGAGAAAAGCACGATAATATTGACCGTCAAACCAAACACGGACAGCACTAAAAGCCCCGTCAAGAATGAGCCCGGAATGGAGATACCCACCAAAAGCGCCGTGCGGACACCCAATATCGCGATAATGACGATCACAACCAAAATGATCGCAGACAGGATATTGTTTTGCAGATCGTTAAGCATCATCTTAACGTCATCAGATTGATCCCACGTGTATTTAACCAATAAGTTACTTGGCCAATCTTCTCGCTCCTGAGCGCCCTGCATAACAGCTTTAATAAGCTCCACCGTCTCGATGATATTTTCACCGGACCGCTTTTTAACATCCAGCACTACCGCCGACTTACCATCTAAACGGGCAAAGCTCTCTGGGTCACGAAACGCTCGGCGCACCGTGGCCACATCGCCAAAAGTAATGACTTGTTTGCCGTCCACTTTGACGGGCAACTCTAAGACATCTTTTAATGAATCGAAAACAGATGGGACTTTGACAGAAAAACGTCCATAACCGGTATCCACAAAACCCGCTGCGACAACGCGGTTATTAAGGGCAATTAAGTTATAGATATCAGCTTGATCAAGACCGTAGCTCTCCATGAGCAATGGATCGACAATGATCTCAACAATATCTTCTCGATCCCCAGCGATATCCACTTCTAAGACTTGACGATAGCCCTCAAGCTTATCACGCAGTTCTCGGGCAATTTGAACTATGGTTCGCTCTGGGACCGTACCGTAGAGAACAACGGTTAACGCGGGCTCTTCCGATGCAAGAGTGACTTCATTAACGGTAGGTTCATCACTATCTGCAGGCAGTTTAGGTTTAGCCAGATCAACCGCCTCACGGACATCGGCCATCGCTTTGTTAAGGTCAACGCCAACACTAAACTCAAGCATCACAGACGCGTGTCCTTCAGATGCTGTTGAGGTCATCTCTTTGACACCTTCAATCGATCTTAGCTCTTGTTCAATGGGGCGAACCAGTAATCTCTCTGCATCCGTTGGGGAAATACCTTGGTGACCAACCGATACGTAGATAATCGGAATGGTAATGTCTGGGCTCGATTCTTTGGGAATCGTAATATAGGTTAACACGCCGGCGATCAGAACAAAGACGAGTAACACCAACATAGTCCGCGTGCGCGACAAGGCCGCATCAATTAATGCAAACATAACGACCTCCTAGTTACAACGATTGTTCAACGGCAATGACGCGATCACCTTCGCGAACAAAACCTTGTCCTGTGGTGATGATCTTCACCTGTTCACCAAGTCCAGTCAGCCAAACCCCATCTTGTTCTGCCTTCACGAGTTGGATAGGGACAAAATGGACGGTTTCTTCAACAAGAGTTTTTACACCTAGATTGCCAGAATCGTCCAGCGCTAACATGGCAGGCGTGAGTTTAATCGCTAGCTTTTCTTTGAGATTCAGTTCTACTTCCGCACTGATCCCGGCAGGGATACGCTGGTCAGGATTGGAGAGCACAATTTCAATCGGAAACGTATTGGTCGATGGTGAAGAGACTCGAGAAATGTAACGCACTTGGCCTTCCGTATTCTCACCCGCAATAAAGCGAACCCGAGCGCTTTGCCCAAGCGTTAAATCTTGAATATGTCGCTCACTGACATCCGCTTCAATGATGATTTGACTCAGGTCGATCAACGATGCAACAGGATCGCCCACGCCAACAAAGTCACCACGCTCAATAAATAGGTGTTCGACAATTCCGGAAAAAGGAGCGGTTACTGAGGTGTTTCGCAACGCAATTTTTGCATTACTTACCATTGCTTTGGCTTCTACGAGTGCCGCTTGAGCATTGGTATAGGCAACCTCACCTTGTAACCCTCTATCTTTTAAAGATTTGGCTGCGTTAAACTCTTTCTCGCGCACTTTGAGCATTGCTCTGGCGCGCTCTAGTTGAATATCAAGATCGCCTTTGTCTATCAATGCAATCACTTGGCCTTGTTCGACACTTTGCCCTTTTTCCACTTTTAGCTGGATGATTTTACCGGCAATCTCAGCGCCTAACTTAGCCTCTTTATTCGGTGCAGTGCGCCCATACAATTCGATAGATTTATACGTTTTTTGAGCATTGAAGGTTTGAAAAGCGACTTTGGCAAGCGGCACTTCTTGTGATGATTTCTCTGGACCTGATTCTTCGGCCTTTATCGCGCCTAAGCCAAGCCAAAACGAAAGGATCAGAACGATGATTATAGAGACGATATAGGGACGAGCAGCAATAAAGCGGGTAAATGAGAAACTAGCCATAACAATCCTTTGTTTTTATTTTCACCATCAGGGGCGTTCAAATCAGGATATAAAGTAACCAGTTAAAAATAAATTACACTTGGACAGTAATTTAGCTTAGATCTCAGTTTCTGGATTAATAACTCAATTAAAAAAGGCTGCAGATGCAGCCTTTAGAAAACGCAAGTCAATAACAGCTTAAACGCTGAATGAAGCTCCACAACCACAAGTGGTCGTCGCATTGGGATTATTAACAAAGAAACGTGAACCCTCTAGCCCTTCGGTGTAATCAACTTGACCGCCAACTAAGTATTGCAGGCTCATCGGATCAACCACTAGGGTAACTCCGCTATTAACGATCGTGGTGTCACCTTCATTGACACTCTCATCAAATGTAAATCCGTACTGAAAACCGCTACAACCGCCACCAGTAATATAAACTCGCAGTTTTAAGTTTGGGTTTTCTTCTTCAGCAATCAACGCCCCCACACGCTTAGCGGCGGCATCTGAAAATGTTAGTGGTATGTTTACTTCGCTCACGATGACCTCTCTCAGTGGTGAATTTCCAGAGCGCATCTTCTGCCACTATCTGGAACATCATCTTTAGTATTAATACCGGGATTATCTAATACCTGAGTGAAGCGTTCAAGTATTCGCCACATGGGAAGCGTTTTTTTAGCCAAATTACCTGCTATTTGGTGTCAAAGTGCTCAGAATGTGCTGCAAAGCGTTTTATTGAACGGGAATCGACAGGTACAATGCGAGCCAAATTGGTCCGAGCAATCAAAAGAGGATATCCCATGACCAAATCAGCAGACTTATTCGAGAAAGCACAGCAAACCATTCCTGGCGGTGTCAACTCTCCAGTGCGTGCTTTTAACGGCGTTGGCGGCGCTCCAATTTTTGTCGAGCGCGCAGATGGCCCTCTTATTTTCGATGCTGATGGTAAAGCGTATATCGACTACGTTGGTTCTTGGGGACCAATGATTCTCGGTCATAACCATGCGGTCATCCGTGAAGCCGTGATTGATGCCGCTCAGCGTGGCCTTAGCTTTGGCGCACCGACTGAAATGGAAATTGCGATGGCTGAGCTTGTGTCTGAGCTAGTACCGTCAATGGAGCAAATCCGCATGGTGAGCTCTGGTACAGAAGCGACCATGAGTGCGATTCGTCTTGCTCGTGGCTTCACTGGTCGAGACAAAATCATGAAATTCGAAGGCTGTTACCACGGCCATGCCGACAGCTTGCTAGTAAAAGCGGGGTCTGGAGCCCTAACACTAGGTCAACCAAGCTCTCCGGGTGTACCTGCAGATTTTGCTAAACACACACTTACCGCTACTTTCAACGACCAAGATTCGGTGCGTGAGCTGTTTGCGGCTAACAAAGGCGAGATCGCATGTATCATCGTTGAACCGGTTGCTGGCAACATGAACTGTATCCCTCCTGTAGAAGGCTTCCATGAAGGTTTACGTCAAATCTGTGATGAAGAAGGTGCACTGCTGATCTTTGATGAAGTCATGACGGGCTTTCGCGTTGCATTAGGCGGTGCTCAAGGTTACTACAACATCAAGCCAGACCTAACAACACTCGGTAAGGTCATTGGTGGCGGTATGCCTGTTGGCGCCTTTGGCGGTCGCAAAGAAGTGATGCAATATATTGCACCAACTGGTCCAGTATACCAAGCAGGTACACTATCAGGTAACCCGGTCGCTATGGCTGCTGGTTTTGCTTGTCTGAACCTTCTAAAAGAAGAAGGCAACGAAAAGCGTCTTGCTTCTAAAACGAAACAGCTGGCTGACGGTTTTAAAGAGCTAGCCGATAACCATGGTATCCCACTGGTGGTTAACCAAGTTGGTGGCATGTTCGGTTTCTTCTTTACCGACCAAGAAACCATTACCAGTTACGAAGACGTGACTAAGTGTGATATCGAACGCTTTAAGCGCTTCTTCCACCTGATGCTAGACCACGGTGTTTATCTGGCACCTTCTGCTTTCGAAGCAAGTTTTACGTCTCTTGCACATGGCAGCAAAGAGATTGAAGCAACATTAGAAGCCGCAGATCGCTGTTTTGCTATTCTAGCGAAAGAAGCGTAGTCGCAATAAGCAAATTATGAAGGCTGCGTTTTGCAGCCTTTTTTATTGCCAGTGAACAACAACCAGCACAATTAAGCCGAGTAAAACGATGCGAAACCAAGGAATCACCCGCCTCGCTTTTTGCTGCTTTTCACAACCTTTATCATTGTTACAGCACCCCATAGTTTGACTCACCTCTGATACTCATTTGATTCTTCGTTGATAACTGTCTGTTTTAAAGCCATTATACTGATACAACGTCAAACCTTTGGACAAAATCGTGTCAGATAAAGTGAAAATCACCTCCAGCCATTGGGTTCTCATTACCGCTCTTTTGGCTGCTGGTTTTGCCTGTTTTCTATTGGTCGAACCGTATATCAACTCTATCGTTATGGCATTCATTATCTCTCTACTCATGTTTCCTATTCATGAGTGGATCGAAAAGAAGCTACCAAACCATCCTAATATCTCGTCCTTACTCTCATGTGTGGTTTTAACCTTCATTATTGTTGTGCCACTTTTGTTTGTGTTTGCCGCAATCGTGCAGCAAGGCTCGGCTTTTTCGCAAAATGTGTACCAATGGGTTACGCATGGTGGAATCCAAACCCTCTTTGAACACCCTTGGGTGGTAAAAGGTCTATCGTTGGTCAACACCTACTTGCCATTTGATACCGTTGAACCACAAGAAATTGCCCAAAAAGTTGGCCAATTCGCCACGACATTCGGCAGTAACCTCGTCGGTATCAGTGCAAAAATTTTGGGCGATGCAACCAACTTCTTGATGGATTTTTTCTTGATGTTGTTCGTTCTTTTCTTCTTGCTCCGCGACCACGATAAGATCATCAGCGCCATTCGTCATATCTTGCCACTCTCTCGAAGCCAAGAAGACAAGCTGCTTGATGAAGTTGAGCAAGTGTCAAAGTCGGCCGTGATGGGTTCATTTTTAACCGCTATCGCGCAGGGTATTGCGGGGGGGATCGGGATGTGGCTAGCCGGTTTCCCAGGACTATTCTGGGGCACCATGATGGGCTTTGCGTCTTTCATCCCTGTGGTCGGGACCGCTCTAATTTGGATCCCTGCAACTGTCTACCTCTATTTAACCGGTGATAGCACTTGGGCAATCTTCCTTGCCATTTGGAGCATTGCCATCGTAGGCTCAATCGATAATCTACTTCGCCCGCTACTGATGCAGGGCAGCGGTAATGCAGGCATGAGCACCCTAATGATCTTCTTCTCACTGTTGGGCGGCTTACATTTATTTGGCTTAATCGGCCTTATCTATGGCCCTTTGATCTTCGCTGTCACCATGGTTTTGTTCAATATCTACGAGGAAGAGTTCAAAGACTTCCTCGACCGACAAGATCAAAACTAACCGCTACCAGTTGGTATCAACGGGGGATTATGCGAAAATCCCCCGTCTTTAATTCTTGGTAGAGTCCCTCTATGTCTGCTTATATCGCACCGAGTCAAATCGCAGAGCGCCAACTTGCTTACTTTGCAGGAAAGCACGTGCTTGTCGCTGGCGAAGCCGAAGATCTGTTTCCTGTCGAACTGGCCAAACATTGTGAATCCGTGAGTGTATTCACCACTAACTATGGTTACTACCGCCAGCTCGAACCATACGATCATATTACTCGTGTATTTGGTGCAGAGTTTACTCAAGAGACTCAAGCCGACATGGTGCTGCTTTATTGGCCAAAAGCAAAAGCAGAAGCAGATTACCTGCTCGCAATGCTGATGGCTAAACTTGGCACTGAAACAGAAATCGTCGTAGTCGGAGAAAACCGCTCTGGAATAAAAAGCATTGAAAAGATGTTTAAGCCTTATGGTCCGATAACCAAGTTTGATTCCGCGCGTCGATGCTCATTCTATTGGGGAAAATGCACTGAGCTGGTAAAACCGTTTGTGATGTCTGACTGGTTCAAGAGCTACCAAGTCAGCTACAAAGCGCACGACTTAACCATAAAAAGTCTACCTGGTGTATTTAGTCATGGCCAATTCGATGTGGGCAGTCAATTGCTCTTGGATACTTTGCCAGCGTTGACAGGAAAGGTGCTAGATTTCGGTTGTGGCGCCGGTGTGATTGGTTCAGTAATGGCGACACTTAACCCAGAGATCGAGCTCGAAATGTGTGACATCAGCGCGCTCGCGGTTGAGTCGAGTAAAGCGACCTTAGCGGCAAACCAACTATCAGGTAAGGTGTTTGCCTCGGACGTGTATTCAGATACCAGCGATGACTATCAGTTTATCGTTAGTAATCCGCCTTTTCATGCAGGTCTGGACACTAGCTACAGTGCAACCGAAACCTTACTCGCGACAGCGCCGAAACAACAAACGAAACAAGGTGAGCTCTTTATCGTTGCCAACAGTTTCTTGAAATACCCGCCCATTATTGAACAAGCGTATGGTAATTGCGAGACGCTAAATAAGACCAACAAGTTCACTATTTACCACGCCCAAAAATAGTCTCTAAGACCCAGTTACTCGACCATAACTGGGGCTTTTATAAATAATTACCGATAAATTTGCGCCTTTCTCCACGCTTTAAATGCGACTTACTTGTCAAAGTAAAAAAACTCGTTAATTTTGTCAGATTAGGAATCAACGTTTTTCACTTTGCTCTTCAGGCAGCATGGTCCCTGCACACCTAGACCCTTCTCTGCTTGAGAGCCGCATTGCCACGGAAAGTCTATTTTCATCATGTTTAAGTTGTATCGCAAACAAAGATTCAAGCGTCTTCAGAATACGCTGATGTTCGCGTTTCTTGCGCTAAGCATTACGCCACTGACTATTACAGCTATCTTTTTCTTACAATCTCACACCACCGATCTACAAGAGCAGAGCACGTCGCACCTTGTCTCTGTGCGCGATAGCAAGCAGCAACAAGTGGTGGATTACCTGTATGCTAAAGAATCCGAGGTGATGGGCTTTGTACGCTCAGAGCTTGCGTATGCCAGTGGCGGACGTTTTTACGGATTAGTCAATGCCTTCCAAAGCTTGGGGCTAGATATTGAAAGTGCGCGCGAATATGCACAAAAGCGTTACATTCAAGGATCTGGCGATCAAATCAAAACGTCTATTCTGCCTCAATCAAACATTTTCAACGGAACAGAACGTTATCGTCTACTGCACAAACGCTACCACTGGGCGTATCTAGAGCTTTTGAAGCGCTCCGATTTTGACGATATTCTGTTGGTCGATAGAGATGGTAATGTCACCTATTCAATCTTCAAATATGACAATTTCGGTACTAACCTACTTACTGGGCGCTATAAGGATGCCAATTTAGGTCAATCATTTAAGAAGTTGCGTGATTTGGTTACAGAAAAACGCAAAGCGAATGAAGACTTCACCCCAGTATTGATTTCCGACTTCACTCAAGAACAAGGAAAGTCGGTTGCTTGGTTGGGAGCACCGATTATTCAGCAAGGATATTTGCACAGCTACGCGATGTTCCGATTGCCTAACAATGGCATCACCAAACTGATTTCAGACACCAACAATATTGCCTCAATGAAGACGTTATTGGTGGGACCTGATTACCAGTCACGAACATTGGCTTATCAAAAAGAAGATATCGAATTAAGTAACGAAGTTGTCACTCTCGCACTGAACGGCTTAACCAACGTTGGAACTTATACCAACACTGCCGGCGAAGAAACCATCGCGGCATACAGCCCAGTATCGCTAAAAGGCATTGATTGGGCATTGGTTGTTGAAGTACCAGAAAGTGTCGCGTTTGCGCGTGTTCACCAGCTCGAAAAACTGTTTGTTGCTGCCATGCTGATTGCGATAGTACTCGTAGTCATGGCGTCTCACTACCTATCCAACTTTATCACTTCCCCATTGCTCAAATTGACGTGGGCTGCAGAAAAAGTCTCAGCTGGAGATATGGATGCAGACATGATCAACATGGAAAGAAAAGATGAAATAGGACGTTTGGCTGTAAGCTTTGAACGGATGCAACGTTCCATTCGTGAAAAAATTCAATTGATCAAACAGCAAAATGAAGAGCTAGAGAGCAACTTACAACTTATCCAAAAACAGAATGATGAGTTGCAGTTAGCCAACAAACTGAAAGATGAGTTTCTCGCCACAACCTCTCATGAGCTGCGTACACCACTGCACGGGATGGTTGGGATCGCTGAAGCACTCATTTCAGGCGCTAATGGCCCCATTACCGCCGATCACAAGTACCAGCTCGATATTATCATCAGCAGCGGACAACGCTTGGCGACCCTCGTCGATGACTTACTCGACTATCATAAAATGCGTTATGGCAACTTAGATATCGAAACCAGCGCGGTCGATCTATCTGGATCAACCCGCTTGGTACTTGAGCTCTCTTCTCATCTGCTTGGCAACAAGCCACTGCGCATTATCAATCAAGTGCCAGAAGAACCGGTTTGGGTGAGTGCAGACCCTCAGCGTCTTGAGCAAGTCCTGTACAACCTGATTGGCAATGCGATCAAATACACTTCAGAAGGGAAAATTGTTATTTCCGCGACTGTGGTTGACAACAACATTCGTGTTCAAGTTGTCGATACTGGTCAGGGTATTCCCGCAGACCAGCTCGACCACATCTTTGAGCCGCTTATTCAAGCAGGCAACGATGCCAGTCGCTACCGACAAGGTGCTGGCCTTGGGCTATCGATTAGCAGACAACTCATTGAGCTAATGAAAGGCTCTTTGTATGTGAGCAGTCAACCAATGGTTGGAACCACGTTTAGCTTTACGCTTCCGATAGCAACAGAAGAACAAATTGCTTCAGCGAGTCAATTCGACAGCCCACATTTCCAAGCACCAGAAAGCACAGACATTGAACTTGCCGAGGTAACCAACGTGCCAGTGACCCCTGATGGACCACTATTACTGGTTGTCGACGATGAACCTGTCAACTTACGGGTCTTGGATAGTTTCCTCAGATTAGAAGGTTACCGTGTTCAAACAGCCAAAGATGGTTTAGAAGCCTTCGAAAAACTGGAAGCAGAGAAACCGGAGCTGGTATTACTCGATATTATGATGCCAGGCATGAGTGGCTATCAAGTGTGTGAGAAACTCCGCCAAGATTACGATCACGCACAGCTGCCTGTCATTATGCTAACCGCGCTAAATCAGGCCGACGACCGTCTTCGTGGCTTCGAGGCGGGCGCGAACGACTATTTGTCTAAGCCGTTCAATAAACAGGAGCTAGCCGCTCGTATTCGCGCGCACCTAACCGCGAGTAAAGCCGAACAGCGCAGGATTGAAAACCAACAGTTACAACTAGAACTCAAACAGCGTGCTCTAGTCGAAGCGAGTCTGCTTGAAACACAAGGGCGACTTCTCGAACAGCTTGAAACTGCGCCAGAAGCCATTATTTGTGTTCGTGAGGACAACAAAATACGTTTTGCCAACGAGGCAGCTTCAAAACTGTTCAAGCGTTCGACGGAGCAACTCAAGCGTTCATCGGCCGAAGAGCTTATCGCACCGAAATTCCTCAATATCACTCAGGATCACTACTGCGGAACCATAGACGTGTATGTTGAAGATGTTAGACAGCACCTTTCCACAGACATTCTCAAGCTGCCAGAAGGCTCTGGACTGCGCTCCATTTATATATTTAATGTCGGTGGAAGCATCAATGCCAGTCGAATCAATAACCTTGAAACGGCGATTGAAGCCCTATCAAGCTATGCTTTCGATGGTGATAAAGCCAAGCTGCAAGAGCTCAAAGAGCTCGGTGGCGAGTTCACTCGTCTCGCGGATAAGGTTTCTTCAGACAGCAAACCCAAACAAGAGGTGATGCGTGAAATATTGGTCGATGCAATGACTAACGCACTGGAGTACTGGGAAAGCGTTACAGGAGAAACCAAGTTTGCCTTTGCAGAGAAGAGCGGTTTGTGGCGCGTTTATCTTGACCGGAGTACGCTTCAGACTCGAACGCTTGATAAATACTTGCGTATAGAAACCCTACCCAAAACGCCTCGTTGGAGAACGGTATTGAGCTCTCTAGACTACATTCTGGAACACTGCAACGAACAAAGCCCACAGCGCGCTCATATTGAAGGGCTGCGCAATAAGTTACAACACTTACTGACGAGTTAACCTAGCGATACACATAAGATTAAAGCCTGCACTTAGCAGGCTTTTTTGTTGCTAGTAACCGTTGTCCAAACACACAAAAACCTCTTTTTACGCCCCGTGAAACAAGCCAGAATCTCTGCGATTTTGATGCTGCTTATTTTATGTTTCCAATAAAAATTATCGCGTTCAAAGCCCAATTGACGTAAAAACAATCTATATTGAGAAGCCAGTCACAACAATACGGCAGATTTTATTTAATCCAATTAATTAACACTACAAACCATAAGTGATTGAGATCTCACATCGCCACATCTCGTAGGACACCCATAAATACCGAGGCCCAAAACATAAGTAAGCACTAACATACAAATATCATACGGAAAGTCACTGCGAGTCAGATCACGCAACAAAATTTGTACAAGGTGCTTCTAGTTTGAGCACTATTAACGTTATTGACGAGAAACATGGCACTTTTTACGTTTTTAACGGGAAATCCAATTGCGAAAATTGACGTTAAGGTGTTTTCTTACTGTGCCTAAGGCCTACAGGCCACTCTAAAGATTGTGCACCTCCTCCGGATTGCAATCCAAAGTAGAGGTAGGCCTTAGAGAGTGTTTATCAATTGATGACATTCCATTCCATAAGTGAAATGAAAGCAAATAGTAAGGAACAGCTATGCTTGCCAACATTAAAAAAACAGCACTAGCAACAGCAATTATTGCAACAGCAACAACTGGATTCGCTTCAGTAGCGACTGCAGCTGAGCGCAGCGAACTGACTGTACACCCTAAAGAGTTTACAACCTTCGTTCGTAACTTTAACCCATTCTTGGGTGCGACGAACCTACACACTACAACGGACTTCATCTACGAGCCGCTTGTTGTTTTCAACGAAATGCACGGTAACACGCCTGTATTCCGTCTTGCTGAAAACTTCAAGATGTCTGATGACCTAATGAGCGTAACTTTCGATATTCGTAAAGGCGTGAAGTGGTCTGATGGTCAAACGTTTGATGCAAATGACGTAGTGTTCTCTTTCAACCTTGTTAAGGAAAAACCAGAACTTGATCAAAGTGGTATCAACTCTTGGGTAACTGGCGTAGAAAAAGTAAACGACTACCAAGTTAAATTCCGTCTGACTGAAGCGAACTCTAATGTTCCTTACGAAATTGCAAAAGTACCTGTAGTACCTGAGCACGTATGGAAAGACATCAAAGATCCTGCATCATTCACTAACGAAAACCCTGTAGGTTCTGGTCCTTTCACAGAGATCGACACATTTACAGCACAACTTTACATCCAGTGTGCAAACCCGAACTACTGGGATGGAGACAACCTAGATGTTGACTGTCTACGCGTTCCACAAATCGCGAACAACGACCAATTCCTAGGTAAAGTTGTTAACGGTGAAATGGACTGGACTTCATCATTCATTCCTGACATCGACCGTACTTACGCAGCAGCTAGCCCTAAC
The DNA here is from genome assembly GCF_027587055.1 of Vibrio sp. MarTm2. Lineage (NCBI taxonomy): Bacteria > Pseudomonadati > Pseudomonadota > Gammaproteobacteria > Vibrionales > Vibrionaceae > Vibrio > Vibrio sp. MarTm2. Next base: position 90,894 of record NZ_JAPPTK010000010.1, read on the forward strand.
CACCAGTACTGGTACCCGCCAGCAGGTACTCAAGCGTTCGTTGTTAACTTCAAGAACCCAGATGCAGCGAAGAACGAAGCGCTAACTAACGTAGACTTCCGTCGCGCGTTCTCTATGGCTCTTGACCGTCAAACTATCATCGACATCGCGTTCTACGGTGGCGGTACAGTGAATGACTTCGCTTCAGGTCTAGGTTACGCATTCGAAACTTGGTCTGATGAAAAGACTCACAGCAAGTACAAAGGCTTCAACACGTACAACGCTGAAGGAGCTAAAGAGCTACTTAAGAAAGCTGGCTTCAAAGACGTCAACAAAGACGGCTTCGTAGACACTCCATCAGGTAAGTCATTCGAACTTCTAATCCAATCGCCAAACGGCTGGACAGACTTCAACAACACGGTTCAACTTGCAGTTGAGCAACTCGCAGAAGTAGGCATCAAAGCAAAAGCTCGTACTCCAGACTTCTCTGTGTACAACCAAGCAATGCTTGAAGGTACGTACGACGTAGCTTACACAAACTACTTCCACGGTGCAGATCCACACACTTACTGGAACAGTGCTTACAACTCAGCACTTCAGTCTGGTGATGGTATGCCTCGTTTCGCGATGCACTTCTACAAGAACGATAAGCTAGATGGTCTTCTAAACAGCTTCTACAAGACAGCTGACAAGCAAGAGCAGCTAGATATCGCTCACGGCATCCAGCAAATCATTGCTTCTGACCAAGTGACAATCCCTGTAATGTCTGGTGCTTACATGTACCAATACAATACAACTCGATTCACTGGTTGGTGGAACGAAGAAAATCCAAAAGGCCGTCCAAACATTTGGGCTGGTATCCCAGAGCGTCTACTACACGTACTGGACCTAAAACCAGTTAAATAAGTAGTTGTTCTAACTATGCGGCATACATTCCGTATGCCGCAAAATCCCCCACTCTTTCATAAGTTTGTCAAATGGCGCCAGTCGTCAGGGGATTGTTCGCTCTAAAATTTGTTTTCGCTAGAGCGACCTGAAACCAGAAACAGGGAAAATCTGGGTGAGTAAGGTGTGAGTTATGGGTTATTTTTTAAGACGTTTGTCGTTCTATTTGGTCGCATTATTAGTTGCTGCGACATTAAACTTTATTATTCCTCGAGCAATGCCAGGTGACCCAGTCACCATGATGTTTGCGAACGCTTCAGTTCAAGTAACACCAGAACGTATTGCTGCAATGAAAGAACTTCTAGGTTTTGTCGATGGCGGCCTTTTCGTTCAGTACATTGCCTACATGAAAAATGTGCTTAGCTGGGAGCTAGGTACGTCAATTCAGTTTTACCCGCTTTCAGTAAACAAACTGCTTGGTGGTGCCTTTGGTTGGTCACTATTCCTAGCTGGTACAGCGGTAATTCTTTCATTCTCGCTAGGCTCTATCCTAGGTATCTTTGCTGCATGGAAACGTGGTAGCAAATACGATGCATTTGTTACACCGGGCATGCTGATTGTTCAGGCAGTTCCTCAAGTTGTTATTGCAATGCTAGCGCTATTCATTTTCGCAATTGGCTTGAAATGGTTCCCGACCGGTTATGCATACACCGCAGGTACAGTGCCAGATTGGACAAGTTGGGCATTTATTAAAGATGTCGCATACCACGCCGCTCTTCCTTTGTTCTGTGCGTCTATCGTTCAGATTGGTGGCTTCTTGGTTAACATGCGTAACAACATGATCAACCTTCTCGCTGAAGACTACATCACAATGGCGAAAGGTAAGGGCCTCAGTGAAAACCGCGTAGTCTTTAACTACGCAGCACGAAACGCACTGCTTCCAAGTGTCACTGCACTTTCTATGTCGCTAGGTATGGCAATTGGTGGTCAACTTATCGTTGAAATCATCTTCAACTACCCAGGTTTAGGTACCGTACTACTGAACGCGATACATGCTCGTGACTACCAGGTGCTTCAAGGCCAATTAATCATTATGACGCTGTTCATGCTGTCATTTAACTTAATTGCAGATATGGCTTATGTCGTTCTAGACCCTCGCCTGCGCAAGGGAGGTAAATAATTATGAAACAACTATTTCAGCTAATTCTAGGCAATGCCTACGCTCGTATCGGTCTAATAATTGTTTCTCTTTTCTTACTGATGGCCATTTTCGCGCCAGTGCTTTCAAAGCATGCTCCAGATAAGAGAACAGGTAATCCACATGAATACCCAGGCTTTGTTGTCAAGTCAGCACAAGCGGACCCTGATGGTTGGGTCGCACAAAATCTAGCTACAGACCGTCGTACCATGATCATGTCTAAAAAGGCAGACCATGTTTTGGGTACTAGCCGTATGGGCCGCGACATTTGGTCGCAACTTCTTCACGGCGCGCGTATTTCTCTAGGTGTTGGTTTCGGCGCAGGTATTACGGTTTGTTTCCTAGCCACGGTAATCGGTATTTCAGCAGGTTATTTCGGCGGCCGTGTTGACGATGTGCTCACGGCAGCAATGAACATCATGCTGGTTATCCCTCAGTACCCACTCCTATTTGTTCTCGCAGCCTTTATCGGTGAGGCAGGGCCACTGACGATTGCCATTATCATCGGCTGTACCTCCTGGGCATGGGGAGCGAGGGTAATACGCTCGCAAACTCTCGCCCTACGAGAGAAAGAGTTTGTCAAAGCAGCAGAAGTGTTGGGCGAATCGTCTTTCCGTATCATCTTTGTTGAGATTCTGCCAAACCTTATCCCTATCGTAGGTGCAAGCTTCATCGGCTCTGTTATGTACGCAATTGGTATGGAATCCATTATCTCATTCTTAGGTCTTGGTGACCCAAGTACCATCAGCTGGGGCATCATGCTGTACAACGTACAAACATCGTCAGCAATGCTAATCGGCGCTTGGTGGGAAGTACTTGCTCCATGTTTGGCTCTTACTGTTCTTGTAACTGGTCTAGCTCTGCTTAACTTCGCAGTTGATGAAATTGCTAACCCGCAACTTCGTTCACACAAAGGTATGAAGCGTTGGAAGAAACTAGCTGCACAAGACAAGAAAGAACGTACGCCAGACCTACCACCTCAAAATGCACTTTGGAGCGGAGATAAATAATTATGACTGCACCACTTATTTCTATCCGCAACCTTTGCGTGGATTACATTACTGATGCTGGCGATGTACGAGCTTGTAACAATGTCAGCTTTGATATCGCCCCTGGTGAAGTGTTTGGCCTAGCTGGTGAATCTGGCTGTGGTAAATCAACCGTTGCCTTCTCACTGATGCGTCTACATAAACCGCCCGCGTTTATCACTGGTGGTGAGGTTATCTTCAATGGTGAAGATATCCTCAAATACAGCGATGAGCGCATGCAAGCGTTCCGCTGGAGTGAAATGTCGATGGTATTCCAAAGTGCCATGAATGCATTAAACCCAGTACTTACAATGGCAGATCAGTTCTGTGACGTAATCATGCGTCACACGAACATGACCCGCGAGCAAGCACTGAAACGTGCAGAAGGCCTATTGGAGATCGTAGACATTCACCCGAGCCGTCTAAATGATTACCCACACCAGTTCTCTGGTGGTATGCGCCAGCGTTTAGTGATTGCGATTGCGCTCGCACTGAACCCTAAGATGATCATTATGGATGAACCAACCACGGCTCTGGATGTGGTTGTTCAACGCGAAATCCTGCAAAAAATCTATGCGCTTAAAGAAGAGTTTGGTTTCTCTATCTTGTTTATTACGCACGATATTTCTTTGATGGTCGAGTTCTCTGATCGTATCGGCATCATGTACTCAGGCGAACTGATTGAAGTTGCCCCATCAAAAGAGATATTAGAAAGCCCTTACCACCCTTACACGAAAGGGTTGGGTAGTTCTTTCCCTCCATTAACTGGCCCTAAAACGAAGTTGACCGGTATCCCAGGTAACCCTTTGAACTTATTAGAAGTGCCTCAAGGTTGCCGATTCCAAGCACGTTGTGACCGCGTCCATGAAGCATGTACACGCGTTCCAACTCAACTTAGACAGATTGAGCCAAATCGTTTCTCTAATTGTCATCTTTACGGTGACCCAATTGCTCAGACTAAGCTCTAGCAACTCACTGAGAAATAATAAAAAAGATTACTGGAGACAATTATGAGCAAAGAATTTGGCCAGCTACTAGTGGAAGGAAAAAACCTAGTTAAGGATTTTCCTATCAACAGTAACTCCTTAAACCAACCAATGATGCGTGCCATTAACGATGTGTCATTCAAAATGTATAAAAGCCGCGGTCTATCCGTCGTTGGCGAATCAGGCTCTGGCAAATCCACGACAGCCAAAATGATCGCGAAAATGTACGCACCCACTGACGGCATTATTGAGTACAAGGGTCGTGACATCCAAACGATTGACTCTCGCTCAGACCTAATGGCGTACCGCGAAGGTGTCCAGATGGTATGGCAAGACCCGTTTGGCTCATTAAACCCAACACATAACATCTTCCACCATATCTTGCGTCCGTTGCTGATCCACAAAAAAGTCGATCCTCGCAACAAAAAGGAGCAGGAAGAGCGTGTCTATGACTTACTCGAGCAAGTGGGTCTTATTCCGCCAAAAGAGACAGCGCAAAAGTTCCCTCATCAACTTTCTGGTGGTCAACGTCAGCGCGTCAACCTAGCTCGCAACATTGCGGTTGGTGCAGAAGTTGTGTTGGCCGATGAGCCTACCTCAATGCTTGATGTATCGATTCGTGCGGGTGTACTTAACCTAATGGAAGAGATGAAGTTTGAGAAAGAGATGTCTCTACTCTACATCACTCATGATATTGCGACGGCACGCTACATCGCCGAAGACCTAGCGGTTATGTATGTTGGACATATGGTGGAATGGGGAGATACCGAAGAGATCATCCACGATCCACAGCATCCTTATACACAGCTATTGGTTTCTGCGGTACCCGATCCAAGCAAATCAATTCACGAGAAATTGAAAGGCAACAAAGGCGAGATTCCGCTCTGGACTCCGCAATCCCTTGGTTGTCCATTTGCAGGTCGATGCCAACATGCGACAGACAAGTGTAAAGAGAAATTACCTGAAGTCACTCAGCTTTCAGACAACCACTTTGTTCGCTGTTACTTATACGAAAACTAAAGACCACGAGCCAAGCCCGAAAGGTCTTGGCTCGATAACATCATAATAACTCATTCACCACTCGGAGATTTTAATGCTGCTACTTACTAACCATATTGGTTATGAAGCCCTTGGTCCAAAGCAAGCTGTACTGATGACCAGAAAGCCGCGCCTATCGACTACCACTGCGCTATTGGTGTGTGCTGACAGCCATCAAACAGTTGCTAATTTTAGCATTGAGAACGGAACGCAGGTTGCTCGTTGGCACCAAGGGAATTTTTTTCGCATTGATTTCTCCCAGTTTACTCAGGCAGGACGCTACTACCTGCGTGTCGATAATCTCCGTTCTGAGATCTTTAAGATCGAAACAGGCGTTCTTTTCGACACCACGCTATCGGATGTTCTGCACTACTTTAAGTCCCAACGTTGCGGTGGGCGTTTTGACAAGCAAGACCACACCATTCCACTTCTTGGTAGCGACACTCATGTTGACGTCCACGGTGGTTGGTACGACGCATCAGGCGATGTCAGTAAGTACCTGAGCCATTTATCTTATGCCAATTACCTGAACCCTCAGCAGACTCCCATCGTCGTTTGGAACTTACTCAAAGGCCTCGAATTGGTCGCTCATGATGAGAATGTAGCCCTATTCACCAAAGTACGAATGATGGAAGAAGCCCTATTTGGCGCTGACTTTCTTGTACGGATGCAAAATGAACAAGGTTTCTTCTACATGACGGTGTTTGACAAATGGTCAAAAGACATCAAACAACGCGAGATTTGTGCGTATGCAACTCAGGAAGGACATAAATCTGAAGATTACCAAGCGGCATTTAGACAAGGTGGTGGTGCATCTATCGCAGCGCTGGCGGCTGCCGCTCGTTTAGAAGAAAGTGGCGAGTTTGCGACGCAAGACTACCTTACAGCAGCCGAAAAAGGCTACTGGCACTTACGTGAGTTTAACCTTCAATACCTCAACGATGGTGAAGAAAACATCATCGATGAATACTGCGCGCTGCTCGCCGCTGTAGAACTCTACAAAACAACGAATAAGTCTGAGTACCTAACTGAATGTCGAGACTGGGCAGCGAAACTTCAGCTGCGTCAACAGTCAGATGAAAACTTCGCCAACTACTGGTCAGCCAATCAAGATGGATCTCGACCTTACTACCATGCGGCAGAAGCAGGACTGCCTGTTATTGCTCTTTGCGCTTACCTCGCGGTTGAAACCGATAGTGCACTTAAACAACAGCTTCAAACAACCATCTCGAAAAGTATTCAATTTGAACTAAACATTACTCATTTGACGGCAAACCCGTTTGGCTATCCGCGCCAATATGTCAAAGGGGTTAACGAGTCGAAACGAGACGCTTTCTTTGTGGCCCACAACAACGAGACGGGCTATTGGTGGCAAGGTGAAAACGCTCGTTTAGGTTCACTCTCTACCATGGCCCTATTTGCATTGCCTTACATCAATGACATCCAGACACGCCAGCAATTGCTTCGTTTTTCACAAGATTCTATCAACTGGGTGCTCGGTCTAAACCCTTATCACATGTGCATGCTGGATGGACACGGCCACAATAACCCAGACTACTTACCGCAATATGGTTTCTTTAACGCCAAGGGTGGAGTTTGCAACGGTATTACTGCCGGCTTTGAGGATGAAGAAGATATCGCCTTCAATCCTCCAGGACAGAAAGACGACATGCTGCAAAACTGGCGCTGGGGCGAACAATGGATTCCTCATGGCGCTTGGTACTTGTTGGCTATCATCGCCCAGTACAGCCATTTCAGCCAACAGGAGAAAAAATAGATGACACTTTACTATGTTGGTATTGATGGCGGAGGCACCTCTTGCCGAGCTCGAATTCGAGACGAAAACGGAAGCTGTATCGGTGAAGCCAAAAGTGGCAGCGCCAATATTCTACTGGGGATTGACGTTGCAATGGCATCCATTGTCGATGCAATTACTCAAGCGGCAAAACAAGGCGGGTTAGATGAATCTCACTTTGCTCGTATGCACGTGGGTTTAGCCTTAGCAGGTGCAGAACAAAAATCAGCTTGGCAAGCCTTTATGGCCCTCAATCATCCATTCGCTTCATTAGTATTAAATACCGACGCTTACGGCGCATGTGTGGGGGCACACAATGGCGATGAAGGCGCCATTATGATCGCTGGCACGGGATCATGCGGTATCTACCTCGCACAAGGCGAGCAACATGTTGTGGGTGGCCGAGAATTTCCTATTTCCGATCAAGGCGGTGGCGCTGTCATGGGCTTACGTCTTATTCAACAAGTCTTGCTTGCAGCCGATGGCATCGTCGAGAAAACACCGCTGGCAGAACATGTCCTGAATCACTTCAATCAAGATATCGATCAAATCGTTGAATGGTCAAAAGGCGCTCTACCTAGAGATTACGGTCAATTTTCGCCTGCAATTTTTGAACACGCCTACCAAGGCGATTCGCTAGGAATCAGCATGTTGAAGCAGACAGCCGCTGATGTAGAGATGTTTCTCATCGCGCTTAATCGCAAGGGTGCAACGCGAATCTGTCTAATGGGTAGTATTGCACAGCGAATTAAAGCGTGGCTCTCCCCTCCTGTTCAAAGCTGGATTGTCGAACCTCAGTTTGATGCGATTGAGGGTGCTCTCATGTTTGCGGGGAAACCCGAACATAACCTGTATTAAGGGCGAAACTATGAGCTTTCGTGTCGAACTCGCCGTTTTATCTGAGCAGAAACAATTCTGCCGCTTTGGCTTAACGGTACACAATTTAACCGATCAAGATCTGACAAACTGGCAGCTCCAGTTCATCATCGATCGCTATATCCAGCCAGATAGCTTTACTCATGGTTCGGTTGAACAAGTCGGCAGTTTCTGTCGCGTTACTCCCGACACACCTATCTTGACGGCCAACCAACACTACTACTGCGAGTTTAGCATTGGAACTGCGCCACTGCGTTTTTACACTGATGGACTTAAAGACGCGCTCATTACTACAGATGAAGGCACAGTTACCTACCCGGCGACTCTAACGCCTATCGTATTGGCCTCTCCGTACCGAGAGCGTAGTGAACTGCCGAAAACCGTTGCCTCCGATCTAGCCTTGATCCCAAAACCAAATCATATAGAGCAACATGATGGCCATTTCCATTTATCGGCCTCTAGCCAAATCACACTGCAAGCCTCTTTAGCCGAAACGGCGGCGACTTGGCTACAACAAGAACTCTCCCAGCTGTTTAACTTTGAGGTTCAAACCATTGGTCAGAGTGACATTTTATATCGTAATAACCCAACGCTGGATGAAGGTGAATATCAGCTCACCGTCTCAGGTTCTGGCGTTCGCCTAGAAGCAGGCTCAAGTATCGGTTTTGTCCACGCAAGCGCCACCTTGCTGCAGCTTATTCAAGTTAATCAGGACCAAGGTTTATCGATTCCTTATATCAAGATTTGCGACACCCCGCGCTTTAAGTACCGCGGTATGATGCTCGATTGCGCTCGCCACTTTCATCCGATAGAGCGAGTGAAGCGTCTCATCAATCATCTTGCACATTACAAGTTCAACACTTTCCATTGGCACCTAACGGACGATGAAGGCTGGCGACTAGAAATTAAAGCCTACCCTCAATTAACCGAAATTGGTGCTTACCGTGGGACTGGCACACCAATCGTCCCTCAATACAGCCACTTAAACAGTGTGTATGGCGGGTTCTATTCACAACAACAAGTGAAAGAAGTGATTGCTTACGCTGCGGAGCGCGGCATCACGGTGATCCCTGAGATAGATATTCCTGGCCACTGTCGAGCCGCGATTAAGTCTTTACCTCATCTACTGCAAGATAACGAGGACCGCTCTCAGTTTCGCAGCATACAGCACTACACAGACAATGTGCTAAACCCAGGTTTACCGGGTACCTATGAGTTTTTAGATACCGTTCTGGAAGAGGTCGCGGAGCTATTCCCTTCTCAATGGATCCATATCGGGGCCGATGAGGTACCTGATGGCGTGTGGCTTGAAAGCCCTGCATGCCAGAAACTCATGGCCGATCACGACTATCAGAGCGCGAAAGAGTTGCAAGGTCACCTCCTGCGTTATGCAGAGAAAAAACTGCGCACTCTAGGTAAACGAATGGTGGGTTGGGAAGAAGCTCAACATGGCAACAAGGTGAGCAAAGATACCGTCATTTACTCTTGGTTGAGCGAAGAAGCCGCACTGAATTGTGCGAAACAGGGCTTCGATGTGATTCTCCAACCAGGTCAGTCGACGTATCTCGATATGACCCAAGATTACTCTCCTGAAGAACCTGGTGTCGATTGGGCTGCCGTCATCCCTCTAGAAAATGCGTATCGATATGAACCTCTCGCGGAAATCCCGGACAGCGATCCGATAAGAAAACGCATTCTCGGTATTCAATGTGCGCTTTGGTGCGAAATCATTAACACACAACAACGCATGGACTACATGGTCTTCCCTCGTTTGACGGCCATGGCAGAAGCCTGTTGGACAAACAAGCCTCAACGTAATTGGGAAGATTATTTATCCCGGCTAAAAGGACACTTGCCACTTCTTGAGCGACAAGGCGTCCAGTATCGCCAACCTTGGAAATAACATCTGGATTAATGACTCGTCATTAACAGTTTTCACTAGCTTTAAAGTTTTGGCTACCAAAGTGGTAGCTTGGTAAAAAGGAAATTAACATGAAATACGGCTATTTCGATAACGACAATCGTGAATACGTCATCACTCGACCAGACGTACCTGCGCCATGGACAAACTACTTGGGCACAGAGAAGTTCTGTACAGTCATCTCTCACAATGCTGGGGGATACTCTTTCTACAATTCACCTGAATATAACCGTGTTACTAAATTCCGTCCTAACGCGACATTCGATCGCCCAGGACACTACGTTTATCTGCGTGATGATGAGACAGGTGACTACTGGTCAATCTCTTGGCAGCCAGTAGCGAAAAGTCTAGACGAAGCAAGCTACGAAGTTCGCCATGGCTTGTCTTACTCTAAATTTAAGTGTGAATACAACGGTATTGAAGCTGAAAAGACACTGTTCGTACCAAAAGGCGAAGACGCAGAAATCTGGGATGTGGTGATTAAAAACACCTCAGATAAACCACGTACGATCAGCGCATTCTCATTTGTTGAGTTCTCATTCAGCCACATTCAATCAGATAACCAAAACCATCAGATGTCTCTCTACTCTGCGGGCACGTCATACAACGAAGGCGTGATTGAGTACGACCTGTACTACAACACCAACGATTTCGAAGGCTTCTACTACCTAGCGTCAACGTTTGACCCAGATTCATACGACGGTCAGCGTGATAGCTTCCTAGGTCTTTACCGTGACGAGGCAAACCCACTCGCGGTAGAACAAGGTAAGTGTTTCAATACAGCGCAAACTTGTTACAACCACTGTGGCTCTCTGCACAAGCAATTTACTATCCAACCAGGTGAAGAAGTTCGCTTTGCTTACATTCTAGGTATCGGTAAAGGCAACGGTGAGCGTCTGCGTGCGAAATACCAAGACCTTGCTGAAGTTGATAATGCGTTTGCGGGTATCAAAGCACACTGGGATGAGCGTTGTGGCAAGTTCCAAGTGAAATCACCAAACGAAGGTCTAGATACCATGATCAACGCTTGGACCTTATACCAAGCAGAAACTTGTGTGGTGTGGTCTCGTTTTGCTTCGTTCATCGAGGTGGGTGGTCGTACTGGTCTTGGTTACCGCGATACAGCGCAAGATGCAATCTCAGTTCCTCATGCTAACCCTGCAATGACGCGTAAACGTATCGTTGACCTGCTACGCGGTCAGGTGAAAGCAGGTTACGGTCTACACCTATTCGATCCAGATTGGTTCGATCCAGAGAAAGCTGACGTAAAACCATCTAAATCTCCAACCGTGGTTCCAACACCTTCTGATGAAGACAAGATTCACGGCATCGAAGACACATGTTCTGATGATCACCTATGGCTAGTTCCAACCATCTGTAAGTACGTGATGGAAACGGGTGAGCACAGTTTCTTTGACGAAGTGATCCCTTACGCAGATGGCGGCGATGCAAGCGTTTATGACCACATGAAAGCAGCGCTAGACTTCTCAGCTGAATACGTCGGTCAAACCGGTATCTGTAAAGGTCTACGCGCAGACTGGAACGACTGTCTAAACCTAGGTGGTGGTGAATCTTCAATGGTGTCGTTCCTACACTTCTGGGCACTGCAAGAGTTCATCGACCTAGCAAAATACCTAGGTAAACAAGCTGACGTTGAGAAATACACGGAAATGGCAGCAAACGTTCGTGAAGCGTGTGAAACACACCTTTGGGATGATGAAGGCGGTTGGTACATCCGTGGTCTGACGAAAAATGGCGACAAGATCGGTACAGCGCAACAAGCAGAAGGCCGTGTACACCTTGAGTCAAACACACTTGCGGTACTTTCTGGTGCGGTATCTCAAGAGCGCGGCGAAAAAGCGATGGACGCAGTAGACGAGAACCTATTCTCTGAATACGGCCTACACCTAAACTCGCCATCATTCGCAACGCCAAACGATGACATCGGCTTCGTAACTCGCGTTTACCAAGGCGTAAAAGAGAACGGCGCTATCTTCTCGCATCCAAACCCATGGGCATGGGTAGCTGAAGCGAAGTTAGGCCGTGGTGATCGTGCAATGAAGTTCTATGATGCACTCAACCCATACAACCAGAACGATATCATCGAAAAACGTATTGCAGAACCATACTCATACGTTCAGTTCATTATGGGTCGTGACCACCAAGACCACGGTCGTGCAAACCACCCATGGTTAACTGGTACATCTGGCTGGGCTTACTTCGCGGTAACAAACTTTATCCTTGGTGTGCGTACAGGCTTCGATGGTCTAACTATCGATCCTTGTATTCCAACGAACTGGCCTGGTTTCGAAGTGACTCGCCAATGGCTAGGTGCAACGTACAACATCAAAGTGGTTAACCCTGATTCAGTAAGCAAAGGCGTTAAGTCGATTACCGTGAACGGTGAAGCAGTAAATGGTGCCTCTGTACCAGTTCAAGCGGAAGGTTCAGTAAACGAAGTTATCGTTACTCTAGGTTAATCATCTTTTAGGGGAGAGCTTCTCCCCTTTTGATTTATCCGATGCACTGAGTTTGATGAGTGCATCGGTTCGCTAGCAAAGATTTAAGAGGCGGTGGGATGCCGCTCTTATCGAGGATCGAATCATGATCAAATTTGGTACAGGCGGCTGGCGTGCATTTATCGGTGAGGAGTTCACTAAAGATAATGTACGTTTGGTCGCTCAAGCAGTTGCAAACATCACGAATAACGAATCGGTTGCTGATCGCGGTTTTGTGATTGGCTATGACCGTCGTTTTCTTTCCGATAAAGCCGGTCGTTGGTTCGCTGAAGTTCTAGCAGCAAACGGCATTGTCGTTAGCTTTATCGACAAATTTGTCCCAACGCCTATCGTAATGTTTAAAGCGAAGGAAATGGGCTGCGCGTACTCGGCATGTATTACCGCATCGCACAACCCTGCCGATTACAACGGCATTAAAGTCTTCATTGAAGGTGGTCGTGACGCAGATGAAATCATCACCCAAAAAATCGAGTCACAAATCGCTACGCTAACTGCGCAAGAGGTAAAAAGCGTTGATTTTGAACAGGCGGTTGAAGACAAACTGATTCAAGTCATCAACCCAATGAACGAGTTTGTAGACTCGATCATCGACTTTATCGACATTGAAGCGATCAAGAAGGCCAACTTACGTGTTCTTATCGATCCTATGTTCGGCGTCGCGAAAAACGCACTGCAGACGGTACTGATCAACGGCCGCTGTGATGTTGACGTAATCAATGACGGTAAAAACCCAGACTTCGGTGGCTTAATGCCATCACCAAGTGCAGCAACGCTTTATCGTCTCAAACATCTTGTCGCCGCCGAAGGCTACGATATTGGTATCGGCACCGATGGTGATGCTGACCGACTCGGAATCATTGATGAAAAGGGCAACTTTATTCACCCAAATGAAGTGCTCCTTCTGTTGTACTACTACTTGTTAGAGTACAAAGGCTGGACGGGCTCGGTGGTTCGTAACATCGCTACGACGCATATTTTAGATAAAATCGCTGCAGATCACGGTGAAAAATCGTTCGAAGTTCCCGTTGGGTTTAAACACATCAGTTCACAAATGGAAGCTGACGATTCACTGATTGGTGGCGAAAGCTCGGGCGGTTTAACTATTCGTGGGCATATCAAGGGCAAAGATGGCGTATTTGCATCGAGCTTATTGGTCGAAATGATTTCTGTTACAGGCAAGAAACTGTCTGAGTTGCTTGACGAAATTTACGGCAAGTACGGCTATGCCTATACCGCAGAGGGAGACTGTAAATTCAAACCAGCAGAGAAAGAGGCACTGTACAACAAAATCTACGTTGAGAAACAGCTGCCTGAGTTTGACTTTGAGATCGACAAAGTCAGCTATGAAGACGGTGCAAAAGTCTACTTCAAGAATGGCGGTTGGGTCATTGCTCGCTTCTCAGGCACAGAGCCTTTACTGCGTATCTTTGCCGAAATGGAAGATAAAGAAACTGCAGAATGTGTTCTTCAGCAAGTGAAAAACTTCTTGCAACTTTAACGGAGTGTCAACTCCGTCCCTATAGGTGAAGAACACTTGCCCAGCTTTCGAGCTGGGCTTTTTTATCTGGGCAACTAAAAAGCAAGGACCCCCTGCGTTTCAACCTTCACTGAGACCTGTTGACCGATAGTGAGTGGTTCTGCAGAGCTGGCGATCAATTTCTGGCCGCTTGCATCAATTACATAACGACAATGATCGCCCATAAATTGCTGCTCAAGCACTGTGACACTGCTCTCTTCTGCTGCACTGATTTGTACATGTTGCGGACGAAGTAATAGTTCGCAATGCTCACCGATAGAGATGTCTTGTTGCGCCATCGCTTCTACCAAACCCAACTGCGTTTCGTACTCAGACTCTGATGCACGAGTCGCAGATAGGTAGCTTCCACCACCCAAGAAATCAGCAACGAACTTGCTAGAGGGTTGATAGTAGAGCTCACTCGCTGTGCCATATTGCTCAATCACACCGTGATTCATCACCGCCATCTTGTCAGCAAAAGCAAACGCCTCCTCACGACTGTGAGTCACAAAAATGGCCGTTACGCCCTGCTTTTTGAAGATTTTGCGGATCTCGCCAATCAGCTCATGACGCACTTGAGTATCAATGTTTGAAAATGGCTCATCGAGTAAGAGCAGATCCGGTTTGTACGCTAGCGAACGAGCGATAGCCACACGCTGTTGCTGGCCGCCAGAAAGTTGGTGTGGGTAGCGTTCAGCATAACCATCAAGATGAACCAGCTCTAACATCTCATTCACTTTTGACTGTTGCTGATCATGCGGCAAATCACGCAGGCCAAAGGCAACATTTTGCGATACCGTTAAATGGGGAAACAACGCGTAATCTTGAAAGATCATGCCAATGTTACGCTGCTCTGGTGGAAGCCAGTTTTTTCCATCATCGATCAGCATGCAGTTTAAGCTCATGGTTCCCGAGCTTAATGGCAACAAACCGGCAATGGCTTTCAATAATGTTGTCTTCCCACAACCACTAGCACCCAGCAAACAGACGATTTCGCCTTGCTCTACTTCCAGCGACAAGGACTCCAACACCGTGGTTTGTTCGTCATATTTGCACGTGAGGTTTAGAATCGATAATGCGCAGCTCATCAGTGTGAATGCTCCAGTGAACGGTTAACTATAACTAACGGGACTAAACCCACCAAAACGAGCAGCACAGCCGGCAACGCCGCTAGCTCTAAATGCTCATCAGAGGCAAAGTTATAAACATAGGTGGCGAGTGTTTCAAAATTGAAGGGACGCAACAACAGTGCAGCGTTTAGCTCTTTCATGGACTCAATAAACACCAGTAATGCCGCAATCAAGGCGCCACGGCGCACGAGTGGAAAATGCACGCGCCATAACATGGTGTTGGCATTGCACCCCATGGTTCTCGATGCCATATCCAGCGACGGGGATACTTTACTCAAGCTACTCTCGACGCTACCAATCGCCACCGCAGAAAAGCGCACCACCATAGCAAAGATAATCGCAAACATAGAGCCTGAGAATATGAGCCCAGGACGTCCCCAATCCATCATTTTAGCCACATCGTTGACAAAATGATCCATAAATAGCACAGGAACCATTACCCCAATGGCTAGCACCGTACCCGGAACAGCGTAGCCCATCGAGGACAAACGCATGAAAGCAAGACTTTTTCTTCCTGGGCTTACACGCTGACAGAAATTCACAATCAATGCGACGAGAACACCAAAAAATGCAGCGGTCAAAGAGACATATAAGCTGTTCAACGCATACTCACGAAACTCAGCGGTCCAACTTTGAGCGAAGTATTTGTAGGCATAGATAATCAACTGACCGAGCGGGAATATAAACGCGATAGAGACCAAGCCCCAGCACCATGCCAACGCAAACCACTTTTTCCAACCAGAGAGCTGGTAACGGAAATCTTCTCGACTACTAAATTGATTTTGAAATAGCTTTTGCTTACGACGACTGTAGCGCTCTGCACTAAGAAGTAAAATGACAACCACCAGCATAATGGCAGAGATTTTCGCTGCCGCGGTCAAGCTAGAGTAGCCAAGCCAAGTATCATACACCGCCGTAGTCAGGGTATTTACCGCAAAGTAGCTTACAGTGCCAAAGTCACCAATCGTTTCCATGGCGACCAAAGAGAGACCGACCGCAATTGATGGTCTAACGAGTGGGAGCGATATACGACGAAAGCTCTCCCAAGGTGAACATTTCAATAGACGTGCTGATTGGAGTAGTGAAACGTTTTGTTCCATAAATGCCGCTCGGCACAACAAATAGACGTAGGGATAAAGAACTAACGAAAGGACGATAATGGCGCCAGTTAGAGTTCGAATATCTGGAAACCAATATTCTCCTGGCCCCCATCCTGTTAAGTCACGCAATAGGATCTGGACTGGGCCAGCAAAATCAAACCAATCGGTAAAAATATAACCAACGATATAGCCAGGCATCGCCAGTGGCAGTACCAATGCCCATTGGAGAACTCGTTCGCTCGGTAGGCGACACATTGCCATAAACCAAGCAGAAGGGATGCCAAGTAACAAAGACAATGTCATCGTCCCTAACACTAAGACAATCGTGTTAAAGGCATAAGTGGGCATCACCGTCGACATCAAGTGAGAAAACAGTTCGTTTGTCTCACCGACTGCGGTTGTGAATATTGCCAAGATCGGCAAAACCAGTAGCAAAGCAAGCACTCCACTACTGGTTTTCCATAGGTAATTTTTTTCTTTCATCGCCTAATTACAACGAGGCCGTATGAAACATAAATGCAGTTGCAAATACATCTCATATCCCTTTAATAGTTTAGGGGTAGTTATACCCATAAAAACAAACAACCTCAAGTAACCCTGATAAAAGAGCGACTTGAGGCTGTATTCTAGCGAGATTTATTGACCCGCTAAATGACTATTAAAGGTCGAATTTAACTTCGTCTAGAAGTTTGATTGCTGCTTCGTGATGATCAGCGATCTCGTCTAGAGAAATTGTATCTGCTTTGAAGTCACCCCAAGATGCTACTAGCTCAGAGCGTTTAACACCTTCTTTAACTGGGTACTCGTAGTTTACTTCTGCGTACATGCTTTGCGCTTTGTCACCAGATAGGAATTCCATCAGCTTCACTGCGTTCTCTTTATTTGGAGAGTACTTAGCCATCGCCATACCAGAGATGTTTACGTGAGTGCCTGTTGTCTTCTGGTTCGGGAAGTTGATGTAAACTGCATCTGCCCACGCTTTTTGCTCAGCGTCATTCACCATCTTACCTAGGTAGTAGCTGTTACCAAGAGAAACGTCACATAGACCTTCTTTGATAGCTTTAACTTGTGCACGGTCATTACCTTGAGGCTTACGTGCTAAGTTTGCTTTAACGCCTTCTAGCCACTCTTTTGTCTCCGCTTCACCTTTGTGAGCAATCATTGAAGACACTAGAGATACATTGTATGGGTGCTTACCGCTACGAGTACAGATTTTACCTTTGAATTCAGGCTTAGCTAGATCTGAATAGTTGAACTCTTCACCTAGTCGACCAACACGGTCACGTGAAGAGTAGACGCTGCGCGTACGAGTTGTCAGTGCGAACCACTCGTTTTCAGTGTCTTGGTATTGTGCAGGAATGTTCTTTTCTAGAACGTCACTTTGCACTGCTTGAACAAGATCTTTTTTAGTTAGCTCCGCTAGGCGGCTGATATCAACCGTAAGAATAACGTCAGCAGGGCTGTACTCGCCTTCTTGAACCAATTTCTCTGCTAGACCTTTCTTAGCAAACTTCACGTTTACTTTGATACCAGTCTCTTTCGTGAACTCGTTGAACATCGGCTCAACTAGGAACGGCTGACGGTAAGAGTATACGTTCACTTCTTCTGCTGCCATTGCTGCTGAAGGTGCAATTGTTGCACATGCTAATGCTGAAAGAGTTAGCAGTTTTTTCATCGGTTCAATCCTTTAGTATTCGTAATGATAACGTTTATCAGTTGCGTTATTATATTCATCATAATTTAGAAAACAATGATACGTAACAAAAAAACCTGCTCATCAGAGCAGGTTTTTGATAGTTTTATTTGTAAGTATTTGTTACTTCACATTTAGAGCTCTTACTTAACCGTGACAAATTCTGGGTAAGCGCCAACACCACAGTCATGCATATCCATACCTTCCATCTCTTCATCTTCTGAAACACGGATACCGATGGTCGATTTTAGTACCGCCCAAACCGCAAGGCTCGCACCGAATACCCAAGCAAAAATAACTGCCGCACCGAATAGTTGAGCTCCGAAAGTAGCATCGCTATTGCTGAGTGGAACTACCATTAAGCCGAAGAAACCACAGACACCGTGCACAGAGATAGCACCTACTGGATCGTCAATCTTAAGCTTATCAAGAGCGATGATGCTAAACACCACGAGTGCACCAGATACCGCACCAATTGCCACTGCGTACAGCGGTGAAGGCGATAGAGGGTCTGCTGTGATAGCCACAAGACCCGCCAACGCACCGTTAAGAATCATTGTGAGATCAGCTTTACCCCAAGTCGTTTTACAGACAAGTAGTGCTGCAATGGCACCGGCTGCGGCGGCTGCATTAGTGTTCAAGAAGATTTGACCGACTGCTGTTGCGTTCTCGAAGTCTGACACCATCAGTTGAGAGCCGCCGTTGAAACCAAACCAACCGAACCAAAGGATGAAGGTACCCAAAGTCGCAAGCGGCATGTTTGAACCAGGAATCGGGTAGATTTCACCGTTTTTACCATATTTACCTTTACGAGCTCCTAGCAATAGAACACCGGCTAACGCTGCTGCTGCACCCGCCATATGAACAATACCCGAACCAGCAAAGTCACTAAAGCCAGCCTCTGATAGGAAACCACCGCCCCAAGTCCAGTAACCTTCCATTGGGTAGATAAATGCCGTTAGCACTGCCGAGAAGATAAGGAATGACCAAAGCTTCATGCGCTCGGCAACCGCACCTGACACAACTGACATGGCTGTCGCAACGAATACCACTTGGAAGAAGAAGTCAGATTCTAGTGAGTGATCCGCCCCTTCACCTTGAGTGCCAATTAATGCACCAAACGATGGCAACCAGCCGCCTTCACCATTGTCAACGTACATGATGTTGTAGCCAACGAGCAAGAACATGGTACAAGCAATAGCGTATAAGCAGATGTTCTTAGTTAAAATTTCTGTGGTGTTTTTTGAACGTACTAAGCCTGCTTCTAACATGGCAAAGCCAGCGGCCATCCACATGACCAACGCACCTGAAATGAGGAAGAAAAAAGTGTCTAGTGCGTAACGCAGTTCCGTTACTGTTGTCGTTAATTCCATCTTATTGTCTCCAGTCCTTCGAATTCTTGTCGCTGTTAAAGCGCTTCTGCATCCATTTCGCCAGTACGAATTCGTACCGCTTGGCTCAAGTCGTATACAAAGATTTTTCCATCACCGATTTTTCCAGTGTGCGCCGCTTTAGATATCGCTTCGATAACGCGATCGACATTCTCTGCTTGAGTTGCTATCTCGAGTTTTACTTTTGGTAAGAAATCCACTTGATATTCAGCACCTCGGTAGAGCTCTGTATGCCCTTTTTGACGACCAAAGCCTTTAACCTCTGATACTGTCATCCCTTCGATACCGACATCGGCCAATGCCTCTCGTACATCGTCTAATTTGAACGGTTTGATAATCGCATTTATAAGTTTCATCGCATCCTCTCTGAAGCTGTCTTCCTTTTGTCTTATACAATCCAAGGTATGTGCCAACTTTTTAACTTATTGATTACTATAAAATTTAACTTTAATCAGCTGCTGAAATACAAAAAGGGCGCACCGATATGGTGCGCCCTTTTCCCAATATTAAAGCAAGGTGGTCAAACCTCACCAATGCTGTGCATTTACTTTGTGGTTAGAAACTCTTTCCATTGTTCGATGAGTGCTTCAAAGTCTTCCAAACCACAACTTGCTGTGCTTTCGCTGTCATAAAAATCGAACTCACTCCCCGACTCCATCTCATCACCATGAGTCAGTACATTCTCTTGAACGATCACCTCGTCTCCCTGAATGTTGACGCTGATCTCAGTACCAAGAAGTAGATGTTCTTTTTGCGGTTCCATCCGAGCTTGGTCCGTTAACTGTTCAACTTGAGCTATCTTGTCCCAATCCTTGCCAACTTCTTCTTGCAACCAACGACCGACAATTTCATGCCCCATGCTCGACTTAACGTAATACTCTCCCATTAAAGTATTACGAATGAATTCAAACTCCATAACACGCCTTTTGCCTTCTTGCCTGCATAATGGGCGGCAGTATACAGACTACTGAACGATGACGCGATAGAGACGCAACCGAACCCAACATAAAAAACGCCCACCGATAGGTGAGCGCTTTTTATCAATCACTTACAAGGCTAGCTCAATTTATGCTGGCTCTTGGAAGATCACTTGTGCCGCTTTCTTAGTGTACTGTTCCATTTTGTGGAAGTTTAAGTAGCGGTATGTGTCGGCTGCTGTCGCATCGATTTGCTTCGCGTATTCCAAGTACTCTTCCTTCGTTGGAATCTTACCTAGAATTGCGCCTACTGCTGACAGCTCAGCGGATGCTAGGTAAACATTGGCACCTGTACCTAAACGGTTCGGGAAGTTACGCGTTGATGTCGACATTACTGTTGCTTTGTCTGCCACGCGCGCTTGGTTACCCATACATAGCGAACACCCTGGAGTTTCAATACGAACACCAGCGCGGCCGTAAATCCCGTAGTAACCTTCTTCTGTCAATTGATCGCGGTCCATCTTCGTTGGTGGCGCGACCCATAGACGTGTATCGAGTGAACCACCCCACTGCTCTAGCAGTTTACCCGCGGCACGGAAGTGACCAATGTTAGTCATACAAGAACCGATGAAGACTTCATCAATTTGTGTGCCTTGAACCTCAGACAGAAGACGAGCGTCATCTGGATCGTTTGGCGCACATAGGATCGGCTGATCAATCTCTGCCAAGTCGATTTCAATGATGTGTGCATATTCTGCATCCGCATCTGCTTCCATCAACTCTGGGTTAGCCAACCACTCTTCCATCGCCGTGATACGACGCTCGATAGTACGACGGTCACCGTAACCTTCCGAGATCATCCACTTCAGCATAGTGATGTTTGAGTTTAGATATTCTTCAATAGACTCTTGAGACAATTTCACTGTACAGCCAGCTGCAGAACGCTCTGCTGATGCATCAGACAGCTCGAATGCTTGCTCTACGGTTAGGTGCTCAACACCTTCGATTTCCAGTACGCGACCAGAGAATTCGTTGATCTTACCTGCTTTCTCAACCGTCAATAGACCTTGTTGGATTGCGTAGTAAGGAATCGCATGTACAAGGTCACGTAGCGTGATACCCGGCTGCATTTCACCTTTAAAGCGCACCAAAATTGACTCAGGCATATCCAATGGCATTACACCTGTCGCCGCTGCGAATGCAACCAAGCCAGAACCTGCTGGGAATGAGATACCGAGAGGGAAACGAGTATGCGAGTCACCACCGGTACCTACCGTATCCGGTAGAAGCATACGGTTTAGCCATGAGTGGATCACACCATCACCTGGGCGAAGCGATACACCGCCACGGTTCATAATGAAATCAGGTAGTGTGTGGTGCGTGTTTACATCGACTGGCTTTGGATACGCAGACGTGTGACAGAAAGACTGCATTACAAGATCAGCGGAGAAGCCCAGACACGCAAGGTCTTTAAGCTCATCACGAGTCATAGGACCGGTTGTATCTTGAGAGCCTACTGTTGTCATCTTAGGCTCACAGTACTGACCTGCACGCACGCCTTCAACACCACATGCTTTACCCACCATTTTCTGAGCAAGCGTGTAACCTTTGTCAGATGCAGATGGATCAACCGGCTTAGCAAACAAGTCTGTTTCTTCTAGGCCCAGTGATGCACGAGCACGGCTTGTTAGACCACGACCGATGATCAGTGGAATACGGCCACCAGCACGAACTTCATCAAGCAGTACTTTGCTCAGTTCAAAGCTAGAGATTTCTTCGCCATTTTTACGGACAACACCTTCATATGGGTAGATGTCGATCACGTCACCCATGTTCATCTCTTGGACGTTCAGTTCAATAGGTAATGCACCTGAATCTTCCATTGTATTGTAGAAGATAGGAGCAATTTTACCGCCGAGACAGATACCACCAGTGCGCTTGTTTGGTACGAATGGGATATCTTCACCCATAAACCAAAGCACTGAGTTAGTCGCAGATTTACGAGAAGAACCTGTACCTACAACATCACCAACGTAAGCCAATGGAATGCCGTCTTTTTGTAGTTCTTCAATTTGTTTAATTGGGCCAACACTGCCTGGTTGGTCTGGGTTAATACCCTCACGCTCCATCTTCAGCATCGCTTTCGCGTGTACTGGAATATCAGGGCGAGACCACGCATCTGGTGCAGGCGATAGGTCATCGGTGTTCGTTTCACCGGTCACCTTGAATACTTTAACCGTGATCTTCTCAGCAACTTTCTCTTTCGCGGTAAACCACTCAGCGTCTGCCCAAGATTGTAGGACTTGCTGAGCAAATTCATTACCTGCTTTGGCTTTTTCTTCTACGTCATAGAAGGCATCAAACATCAGTAGCGTGTGAGATAGTGCTTTCACAGCGATAGGTGCTAGGGCTGCATCGTCCAACAGAGCGATGAGTGGCTCAATGTTGTAACCACCTTGCATTGTGCCTAATAGTTCGGCTGCTTTTTCTTTGCTCACAAGTGGTGACGATACCTCACCTTTTGTGATTGCAGTCAGAAAGCCAGCTTTTACGTAAGCCGCTTCGTCAACACCTGGTGGGATGCGATTCTCAAGTAGGTCAAGAATGAACGCTTCTTCACCTTGTGGGGGATTTTTAAGAAGTTCCACAAGGCCTGCAACTTGCTCGGCATCTAGTGGTTTAGGAACAACTCCTTCGGCAGCACGCTCTGCGACGTGTTTACGGTAGGCTTCAAGCACGACTTTTTCCTCTCATTGCGGTTCCTCCCTCTTATTACTATTTATTCAAAAATATAAGGGAGTGAACATCCTTGGAAACTTGGCTCTCCTTGCCATATTTTTCATTCAGTTCTGAGTGAGAAACAGCGCCAGAGAGGCCAAACTGTGGGCGGTAGAATAGCAAATTTAACGTTAAATTAAAATCTCATCATTTTGACCAACATAGCAACTTAAGACTAAAGTTTTATGATTTTTATGCACTAAATTCTTTGATTCTCACAAGTTAAGAATCGCAATTGTGCATCTCTTTAGCCCGTTTTTACTTAAATGTTGTGCCAATTATTAGGTAGAAAGAATCATAGTTTCTTTCGGTTCGACCATAACCAAACATAATGGGTCCTACGGGTGAGTCAACACCAGCAAAGACAGACCCTGCCATATACAAAGGCAGGTCATTGTAGTCCAAGTCTGGATCAGACCAGACACCACCGTATTCGGCGGAAGCGCCAATATAAAACGGTGAGGTAAACAAGCCAAAATCGTTGTCAAACCATCGATATCGATAGACCACGCTACCAAAGGCTTTGTTTTGGCCGATCAAACTATTACGAGGAATACCAGACAAATGCAGGAAACCGCCGATTTCTCGCGGATCAATCGGTACTGATGAGTTTTTACTGGTGACAACACCAATGTCCAAATTTGCGACCAAAGTATGTCTCGAAAAGCTGCGCGCCGCCTTCAATACACCACTCATCTCATACGATGTGTCTTCGACTGTTTGATCGGTCACCAACTCTGTTGTTCCAACACTTTTATCGCGAGATATCAGATAATTGAGATCTAAATAGATCCCTTCTGTGGGCAAACTAAAGCTGTCTAAGGTGTCTATACGATAATTGGCAAATGCCCCCAACCGCTTAAACTCTACATCTCCTAATAAAGGTAAACTGGACAGCTCACCGTCACCATCGGTGTATCGGACACCAAACTTTAGTTCTCGCCATAGCGTTTGCTGATAGCCGATGGCCGCTTCTGCTACCCATTCGGTGTAAGAAACGGGCAAATAGTTTTCAGTTGCTTCTAACGAGGTGTCTTCAAACCCTGTGAAAGGGGCATTGCGCTTTTCTTTGGTGTAGGCCAACTTAAATGTGGTAAACGTCTTCTGTCCAGAGAGAAACGGGCTGTACAACTCTCCCTCGATCATCTTGTCAGTACCCATTTCAAGGTTGGTTCGAAGCTCGGCCCCATGCACATTCAAATCGGTAAAATTAGTCGACATACCAATTGAGTACTGACTGTCGGTACTAAAATCATCTTCAAGGAAAAAGCGGAAGTTGACGTAGTTTGGTCCCCAGGATTTTTCATCCACATCAATGACCAGAGTGTCATTACCGTCTACCTCATCATAACGATACGAGACAAGTTCAAAGCGATCGAGCGCATACAAATCCTGCACACTTTGCTCAATCTCTTTCGTTGAATAAGTGTTGCCAGGCTCCAATGCCAAGCGGTTTTCCAATAACTTTTTGCTATAGTGACTGTTGTTATTAATGACGATATCTTCGACGGCTATTTCATCGCCATAACGAAGATTTCTGCGCGCATCTTCTTTGTCATCCACATATTTTTGATAGTCTGCTGAAGATAAACTGTAGCGCTTAATCAAGTCACGATTTTGCATGGCGGCTTGGTAGCCTTTGCGAAAGGCTTCGGGCATTTTATCGAACTCGGTGGTCTCCATGTCACCCACATCCGGTCGTAAAAACACATCCTCGTCAGTGAGGGTTTCGGCTTGACGGTTGGTCGTGCTACGAACCAGATAGTTGGACAACTGATCCGCCACAGTCAGAAAAGTAGTGAAGTCATCTTCTTCTTTGTAGTCGGTGCTGATATCCACCGCGATCACAACCTCTGCGCCAAGTTCACGTGCAACGTCTACGGGCATGTTGTTAGTCACTCCGCCATCGACCAACATGCGACCATTCACTTCATACGGAGGGAGTGCTCCTGGGACCGACATACTCGCCATCATGGCATCAACCAAATAGCCATTGCTGATAATGACCGGTTCCAGCTCGATAATATCGGTTGCGACAGAGCGATAAGGAATGGCTAAATCATCAAAAGAGACCAAAGGCGGTAAGTTTCCCGTTGTTTCGCGCAAAATCTTGAGCATCCCCTGACCTTGCACAATACCACGCGGAGCCCGCATTTCTCCCCAACGCAAACCAAGATCGGTGGTCAGTTGGTAGCGGTCTTC
Source organism: Vibrio sp. MarTm2 (assembly GCF_027587055.1). Lineage (NCBI taxonomy): Bacteria > Pseudomonadati > Pseudomonadota > Gammaproteobacteria > Vibrionales > Vibrionaceae > Vibrio > Vibrio sp. MarTm2. The sequence continues at coordinate 115,846 of NZ_JAPPTK010000010.1, forward strand.
ATACTCTTTATCTCGCACCCGTCGTTCACTGCGATTCACGCGGTCGCGATAACCAGTGTTCCAGTCAACCGTATCGATGAAGCTTTCAATTTCATCAGCGCTCATCCCCGTGGCGTACAAACCACCTACGTATGCGCCCATACTGGTACCAGTAATAAAATCAACCGGCACTCGCATCTCTTCCAGAGCCTTTAAGACACCAATATGCGCAGCACCTTTTGCTCCACCACCCGCCAACACCACCGCGACTTTTGTGCGCTGTTCTGAGTGTTCGCTGTCTTGATACTCGGACTGCGCCAAAGCAGACACTGACCACAAGCCAGCCAATAACAACATAGCCAGTTTTTTCACACTAAAATCCTTTTGCTAATGAAGTGATGGAGCGTTAATCGAGTCTATTCTTATAACCTACTGATTACCATGTGAATAGTTTTTTTATCCATTGCGCAGGTTGATCATCACACTGTTGTTTGAATTTTCCGTTTGCATCCCAGATAGGCAATTTGAACGAGTTTTGACAATCGAGTTGCAAGTTCCCTTGGGCAGATTTGGCGAACCCTACCGTGCTAACATTCTGCGGCCAAGGTAGTGTTAGCTTCTCAGGAATGCGGTGCTTCAAGTATTCGGCATACACTCGCAACGCGCCACTTGAGCCTGTCAGTTTGGTTGGTTTGTTATCGTCTCGACCAAGCCAAATCGTCGTCACTTCGCGACCATCAACACCGACAAACCAACTGTCGCGAGTATCGTTACTGGTCCCTGTTTTGCCAGCAAGAGCCGCCCAGCCAAATTGACTATTGAGATAACGCCCCGTGCCTTCCAAAACTCCGCGCTTCATCGCGTAGGTGGTGAGCCAAGCGGCTTGTTGATCGACCGTTTGCGACGATCGCGGCAGTGATTGGAATAGCACCTGTCCATCAAGATCAACCACAGAGCGAAGTGCCGAAAGCTCAGCGCGACGCCCTGAGTTAGTCAGCGTTTGATACATCTGCGCCACTTGGAACGGTGTCAGGGTAAACGAGCCCAAAAACATCGAAGGCACCGGACGCACTTCGTTTCTGTCCACACCGAGTTTTTCTAGCGTATCGACGACGCTCGGAATGCCAAGCTGCATACCCAACTGAACCGTCGGCACATTGAGTGACTTCGCCAACGCCATGTAGAGTGGAACATCGCCACGGAATTTTCGATCGTAGTTGCGAGGGGACCAAACGGAGCCTTTGCTGCCTTTTAAGCTCAGCGGTTTATCATTCAAAGTGGTCGCGAGATTATATTTATCTGGCTGCTCTAAGGCCGTTAAGTAAACCGCCGGTTTGGCCAGTGAGCCGATTTGTCGACTGGCATTTAGCGCTCGGTTAAATCCATCATAACCGGTCCGTTTCCCCCCCACCATCGCACGAATTTCACCGGTATGACGATCCACTGCAACCGCCGCGCCCTCCAGTGATTTACCCGCGACTTTACTTAGCTCGGGGACTTTCTTGGCAATGGCTGCTTCTAACTCTTGTTGCGAAACCGGGTCAAGCGACGTAAACACTCTCAGACCGACATCAGATTGAAACACATCACCGACTTTTTGGTTGAGTTCGATTTTAAGTTGCTGGAAATACGCAGGCTGACGGCTCGCAATACGTGGATTGTCTTGGATATCAAGCGGTCTATCCGCAGCCATTTCAAACTGATTGGCACTCAAGATACCTTGCTGCATCATCAAGCGCAGGACGAGATCGCGTCGTTCTTTTGCTCGTTCAGGAAAGCGCACTGGATTGTAATACGACGGTCCCTTAACCATACCGACTAGCAGCGCAAGCTGGTCAATACGAAGCTCTTGGATGGGCTGACCAAAATACAGACGCGATGCCAAACCAAACCCGTGGATAGCCTCTCCACGGCTCTGACCTAAATACACTTCGTTTAAATAAGCTTCAAGAATACGATCTTTGCTGTATCGATGATCGAGAACCAGCGCAATGTAGGCTTCACGAACTTTACGCCATAAGGTTCGGTCGCTAGAAAGGAAGATGTTTTTCGCTAGCTGTTGCGTTAACGTCGAGCCGCCTTGTACTGTACGACCCGCTTTTACGTTGGCCACCAATGCCCGCGCAATTGCTAAAGGTGATACACCATCATGTTGGTAGAAGTTTCGATCTTCTGTCACGAGAAGCGCATCAACCATCACTTCAGGGAACTGGTCACGACGTAAAAACAGTCGTTGCTCATCATGATTTTTCTCTAGCATACCGAGCATTTTTGGCTCAATACGAAGGTAACCCATGTCACCTTTTTGCTCGAGAGACTCAATACGCGTTAACTCGCCTTGATTGAAATGCAGCATCACATGACGATCTGGCTCTGGTCCATCCGTAAACTCGAACGGACGACGGATTAACTCTATCTTGGTCGAAGAGGACGAGTACTCACCGGGATAACGAGGTTGACGCACTTTTCGATAATTCAGCACATCCAACTCATTACGCACTTCTTGAATGGAAATCGCGTCTCCGGGTGTTAAGTGTAAAATACGCGCGTAAACCACTGTCGGTAAATCAAACAGTTGCCCTTCAAAACGCTGTTTGACCACACTATCTAAATAGATGCCGACAAACAGTAAAACGGCCAATCCTGCTAGCCCCAACTTCCAACTGATTCCCCACAAGGTTTTCAACCATGTTCGCTGAGCTTTGGCTTTTGGCGTGCGTTTTTTTGTCGTACTGGCACGCTTGCGAGCGGGCTTTTTGGTCGTTTTCGCTTTGCTGCTCGTGGTGGTGTTTTTCTTGGTCATGATTACTGCTTTAACTGTCTTTTGGTCTTAGTTGTCGCGATATGAGTTGCTGGATCGTCAGGCCAGACATGCTTGGGATAACGCCCTTTCATCTCTTTTTGCACCTCTTTATAGGCACCTTGCCAAAAACTGGCGAGATCCCGCGTCACTTGCAAAGGACGCTGAGCTGGAGACAGCAGCTCTAACACAATGGTCTTTCGACCAAGAGCGATTTGAGGTGAAGTTTTCTCACCAAAGACTTCTTGCATCTTTACCGAGAGCACAGGCTCTTGGCCTTGTTGATAGCGAATCGCTTTCTTCGTACCTGTCGGTAATGTGTAATGTGTGGGTAGCCACTCTTCGATCTCTTGATTAAGCGGCCAACCGAGAAACGCCGTCAACGCTGCCAGAACGTCCACTTTCCCAAGAGCTTTGACCGAGCTCACTCCCGTCAAATAAGGCTCTAACCAAACATCGAGTTGCTCAAGCAAAGCGGCATCCGATAATTGAGGCCAATTGTGTTCAGGCAACCAGTCCGCCGCACAGCGAAATCGCTCTAGCTCCGCGATACTTTTTGGCGTCCAATTTAATACTGATAAGCCTTTACGACGAATAAAATTGAGTAAAGCTTGCGTCATTTTTTCGTTTGATGGCTCTGGAAGGGCCACTTTTGAAACAATGAGCTTACCTAACTTTTGCTGGCGCTCAGCGACTAAGCGTCCCTTTTGTTCATCCCAATCAACGACATCCAGATCGATAAACGCATCTGGACACATCTGTTCAAGTTGATGAATGTCGAGTTCGATCGCCGAGAAAATAGTTGAAGAATCAGAGTGGCTGCGCATCAGCTCAATCGCCACAATATAATCGCAACTTGATAGCCCTTCTTCCATGCGCATTTCTCCGCCATGGCCATTGGCAAGTAGAAAGCGTCCGACTTGATTGTCTCGAGCCTTGGCAATGCGATCAGGAAAAGCACTGGATAACAGCACTGCAACCAAGGATTCATCGCAGCGCGACAACGAAAAGTCTGCCGATAATTTTTTCGCCAAAGCGCGCGCACGCTGCTCAACCAGATGTTGCTTGGCATATTTCCTTTGCTTAAAGTGATGGACGCTGTGAGAAAAATCGACTTGATTACGCTCGGGCTCTTCAAGCAGCGCCGCAACCATCACTCCAGTATCAATACATTGGTGAGCTTTCGCCGTCGAGAGCATCGCGGCAATACGCGGCTCTACCCCAAGCGTCACCGCAAGCGATCCTGCTTGGGTCAGTTGCCCCTTCTCATCTAGCAGATGCAACGATCTCAACAGGGAGCGCGCCTGCTCTATGGCACTTTTTGGCGGAGTGTCGAGCCAGAGCAAATCATTCACATCCTGCGCTCCCCACTGGGTGAGCTCAAGCGCTAGGTTTGCCAAATCAGAATGAAGAATTTCCGCAGGGGGCACATCCGGCTGCTGATTGAGTTGGCTCTCACTATATAAGCGCACACAAATGCCCGCTTCCAAACGCCCTGCTCGACCGGCACGTTGCTCGGCTGAAGATTTGGCAATACGAACTTGCTCTAGGCGTGTTACGCCACTTTTTAGGTCGAACTTGGCCACCCGCTCAAGCCCCGAATCCACCACCAAGCGTATGCCTTCAATAGTCAACGAGGTCTCCGCAATATTGGTTGCCAACACCACTTTTCTCTTGCCGGGCTCCGCGGGTTGAATCGCCATCTGCTGCTGAGCAAAATTTAACTGGCCATAAAGGGGGCAAATTTGAATGTCTTGAGGCAAGCCCGCAAGCCTTTCTTCCACGCGTTTAATGGCAGCCACACCAGGCAAAAATGCAAGCAGAGAGCCGCTCTCTTGATTCATTAAGCTAGCGATTTGCTTGCTCATTAGCTCTTCAAGGCGATCATTGGCTTTCCCAGGCTGATAGCGAAACTCAACTGGATAGCTTCGACCTTGAGATTCGATATAACGCGCCTCAGGAAGCAATCGACACAGCGCCGCTTGATCGAGCGTTGCCGACATCACCACTAACTTAAGATCATCACGCAGCGCTTCTTGAATCTCTAAACAAAACGCAAGTGCCGTATCGGCATGGATGCTGCGTTCATGAAACTCATCAAACAGAATGAGATCCACTCCGTTCAACTCAGGATCCGACTGAATCATGCGAGTTAGGATCCCTTCTGTCACTATCTCTAGTTGGGTTGCGGCACTCACTTTGGTTTCGCCACGAACTCGATATCCTATTCGCTGGCCAACACTCTCGCCCAACTGCTGAGCCAAATAACGCGCAATATTACGCGCCGCCAGCCTTCTTGGTTCCAGCATGATGATTTTGCCCGCGATCACCCCTTGCTTGACGAGCTGTAAGGGGAAATGGGTCGATTTACCCGCGCCGGGGGCCGCTTTGAGGATCAGTTGAGCGCAGTCGCGAACACCCGAGAGTAACTCAGGCATCACGCCTTCAATAGGCAGTTGTGACAATGGGAAAGCCTTGTGGTGTAATGTTGGCAACTATTGTACATAAAAACAGTGCCAAATGAAGTTCGAGCCCGCATTAGAACCTGCCACACTTATTCAACGATACAAGCGCTTTCTCGCTGACATTACCTTGCCTGATGGCAGTGAGCGCACCATTCATTGCGCCAACACCGGAGCGATGACGGGTTGTGCTACGCCCGGCAATGCCGTGTGGTATTCCACTTCCGACAACCCTAAACGTAAGTACCCCAACAGCTGGGAGTTGACCGAAACAGCACAAGGGCATCGCATTTGTATAAACACAGCACGCGCGAACCAATTGGCAGTAGAAGCTATCCAATCAGGTACCATCTGTGAGTTGCAAGGGTATGATCAACTTCAAACAGAAGTAAAATATGGCAATGAAAATAGTCGAATCGATATCTTGCTCAATTCAGAAAATAAACCAAAATGCTATATAGAAGTTAAGAGTGTCACCTTACTGGACGAAAAACTTGCTGGGCAAGGTTATTTCCCCGACGCTGTCACGACAAGAGGCCAAAAGCATCTGAGAGAACTCTCAGAAATGGCACAAAGTGGACATAGAGCGGTACTTTTGTTCACTGTTTTACATTCGGGTATTGAAAAAGTGTCTGCCGCACACCATATAGACGCCAAATATTCACAATTACTGAAAACTGCGCAAGAACAAGGGGTGGAAGTCCTGTGCTACAAGGCCAAGCTTTCCAACTCAGAGATGAAACTGGTCAACGCAATTGAATTTATCAATTGACAGAAAAAGTGGTGTCACCTTCACATTGACAACAACTTTACGATTCAGAGTTTGCCTCGATAAGTTCTTTTTGCTATAGATACCCGCCTTAAATTAACTGCGAGCGCAGTTGACTAGGTGTTAGTAGGAGATGCTGCATGCCAGAATCAAAGAAAAAAGCGCTAGGCATCCTAGCCATTGCAGGGGTTGAGCCATATCAAGAGAAGGCTGGTGAAGAGTACATGTCACCAGAGCAAATGGCTCATTTTACAAAAATTTTGACAGCTTGGCGCAACCAGCTCAGGGAAGAAGTTGATCGCACTGTTCACCACATGCAGGATGAAGCAGCGAATTTCCCAGATCCAGTTGACCGCGCGTCTCAAGAAGAAGAGTTCAGCCTTGAACTTCGAAACCGTGACCGTGAGCGCCGCCTAATCAAGAAGATTGAAAAGACACTAAACAAAATCGAAGAAGATGAGTTTGGTTTCTGTGATTCTTGTGGCATTGAGATTGGCATTCGTCGTTTGGAAGCCCGTCCAACTGCAGACCTTTGTATCGACTGTAAAACACTTGCAGAGATCAAAGAGAAACAAATGCAAGGTTAATCACCTCCATTCTGTTAATTATAAAGGGAGCATTCGCTCCCTTTTTGGTTTAGTGAATTGCTATGAGTTACATTGGCCGTTTTGCCCCGTCACCCTCTGGACCTTTGCACTTTGGCTCCTTAGTTGCCGCGTTAGGCAGTTACTTCCAAGCCAAGTCACAGCAAGGTCAATGGTTGGTTCGAATTGAAGATCTTGACCCTCCAAGAGAGATGCCCGGGGCGGCTAGCTTGATCCTTGAGACACTGGAAGCGTACCAACTGCATTGGGATGGCAAAGTCGTTTATCAAAGCCAACGCCATGACTTATACCAGCACCAAATCGAATACTGGCTGCAATCAGGTCAAGCCTACTATTGCCAATGTACACGTAAACAAATCAAAGCAACGGGTGGCTTTTATCAAGGCACTTGCCGTGATTTAACGCTCAATCAACCAGATAACTGTGCCATTCGCCTAAAAATGACACATCCTATTTATCAATTTGAAGATGAGAAGCACGGTCAACTGACGATTCCAACCGCCCTAGCAGATGAAGATTTCATTATAAAACGCCGCGATGGGTTATTTGCTTACAACCTTGCGGTAGTATTGGATGACATTGACCAAGGCATCACTGAAGTGGTTCGTGGCGCAGACCTGATTGAACCTACAGGACGCCAAATTAGCTTGTACCATATGCTAGGCAAAGCGCCTGTGAGCTATCTTCATCTTCCACTGGCGCTAGGAGACAATGGTCAGAAGTTGTCCAAGCAGAATCATGCGCCAGCCATTGATAATCGCAATCCAAAGCCCGCTCTGTTAGACGCAATGCGCTTTTTAGGCTTTGAAATGCCACAAGATATCAAACAGCTGAGCGTGAGTGAGATCATTGATTGGGGCGTTAAAAATTGGCACTTGCAGCAGTTGCCAGCATCGACCGAGATCACACCAAGATTCTCAAACCGCTCGCCGTAAGCTATTATTAGCCGCAAATTCGCCTTATTAGGCACAAATTAAGCCTGTAGCAAGGTTGGTTTTCACCATATTATTGCCAGATGCACATGAACAAAAACGACGATACACCAAGCGAAAAGAACATATACCCAGAGCTTTCTCTGAATATCATCACTCGCCAAGAGCACAACGTCTCTCGTAAGAAGATCAGTGATAATGCACTGAAAGTGCTGTACAGACTTCATGGAGCAGGCTTTGACGCATATCTTGTTGGGGGCGGAGTTCGAGACCTTCTACTCGGCCAACAACCAAAAGACTTTGACATTGCGACCAACGCAACGCCAGAGCAAATTCGCCAGTTATTTAAAAACTGTCGCCTAATCGGACGCCGATTCCGTCTCGCGCACATTATGTTTGGTCGCGATATCATTGAAGTAGCCACATTCCGCGGTCACCACCAAGAACCGAGCAAGAACGTTTCTCAGCAATCCAAAGAAGGGATGCTGCTCCGTGACAATGTGTACGGCACCATTGATGAAGACGCCGAGCGTCGCGACTTTACCATCAATGCGATGTACTACAGCATTGCCGACTACTCAATTCACGATTATGCAGGCGGCATCGAAGATCTTGAAGACAAATTGGTTCGTCTGATTGGCGATCCTGAAACGCGTTATCGCGAAGACCCAGTCCGTATGCTGCGCGCAATTCGATTCGCGGTAAAATTAGACTTCGACATCGAGGAAGATACCGCAGCGCCAATCGAAGATATGGCAGTCTTACTGCGCGATATTCCACCAGCACGACTCTACGAAGAATCACTCAAGATGCTGCAATCAGGCCACGGTCTAGAAACCTACCACCTGATGCGTGAATACAACTTGTTTCAGCAACTGTTCCCAACCATCGCCGAGTTCTTCACCGAAGAGTACGACTCACCAACTGAGCAGATGCTAGATTTGGTTCTCGATTCGACCGATCAACGTATCGAAGAAGGTAAACGTATCAACCCTGCGTTTATGTTCGCCGCCATGCTGTGGTATCCGCTACAAGCAAAAGCGCAGCAGTTGATGGAGAAACGCAAACTCGCTTACTACGATGCAATCATGGAAGCGAGCAACCAGGTTCTCGATGATCAAGTGCGTTCCATCGCCATTCCGCGTCGCCACACCGCGACCATCCGCGAAATTTGGCAACTGCAACTTCGCATGCCTCGCCGCAATGGTAAACGAGCGTTCCGCCTGATGGAGCTCAATAAGTTCCGTGCAGGCTTCGATTTCTTAGAAATGCGCGGTGAAATTGAGCAAGGCGAAACCCAGCAACTCGCCAAATGGTGGGAAACCTTCCAAAATGCGGGTCGTAACATGCGTCAAGCCATGGTGGCTGATTTAGATGCCAGCAGCGATGAAAAGCCAAGACAGCGTCGCCGTAAAACGTATCGCAAGAAAAAGTCGAAAGCATCATGATGAACACCGTCTTTATTGCGGTTGGTAGTAACCTTGCCGATCCTGTTACTCAAGCGAATGAAGCCATTCAAGCGCTCAAAAGCCTGCCTCGCTCAGAGCTTGTACGAGCATCTAGCTTATACAGCAGTACGCCCATGGGGCCGCAGGATCAGCCTGACTACATTAATGCCGTTGTTGAAATAAAAACAGAATTAACGCCACTTAAGCTACTCGATTGCACACAAGCCATTGAACTAGAACAAGGGCGCGTCCGTAAAGAAGAGCGCTGGGGCCCAAGAACCTTAGATCTCGACATCATTCTTTACGGCAATGAGGTGATTGATTCGGAGCGTCTCGTCGTTCCCCACTATGGAATGAAAGAGCGCGAGTTTGTGCTCTACCCGCTTGCCGAAATCGCACCAAATTTAACCCTCCCATGTGGGACCAGACTGGAAGACTTACTTAAAGTCGTTGAGCAAAACGGTCTGCGTATTTGGCAATCATAGCCAACTCCTATAAGGAAAAATCATGAAAAAAATAACCATTAGCGATCTGATGAAATGGAAGCAGGAAGGTCGTAAATTTGCCACTTCTACCGCTTATGACGCAAGTTTTGCGCAGTTGTTTGAAAGCCAAGAAATGCCCGTGCTACTCGTCGGTGATTCACTTGGCATGGTTCTTCAAGGAGAATCGTCAACGCTGCCAGTCACAGTAGAAGAGTTAGCCTACCACACGCGCTGTGTACGCGCAGGAAGCCCAAACTGCCTTCTAATGGCTGATATGCCGTTTATGAGTTACGCAACGCCTGAGCAAGCGTGTGAGAACGCAGGAAAGCTAATGCGTGCGGGTGCAAATATGGTGAAAATCGAAGGTGGCGACTGGTTAGTCGAGACCGTAAAAATGCTGACAGAGCGTGCCGTACCAGTTTGTGCTCATCTTGGCTTAACGCCTCAGTCAGTCAACATTTTTGGTGGCTTCAAGGTACAAGGCCGCGACCAAGAAAAAGCGGATCGCATGGTTCGCGATGCCCTAGCGCTCCAAGAGGCAGGCGCGCAAATCATCCTACTGGAATGTGTCCCTAAAGAGCTGGCAGCTCGCATCACAGAAGTGTGTGATGTACCAGTGATTGGTATTGGCGCAGGTAACGTGACAGATGGTCAAATATTAGTGATGCACGACATGTTTGGTATTGCCGCTAACTACATGCCAAAGTTCTCGAAAAACTTCCTTGCTGAAACCGGAGACATGCGTAAAGCTGTTGCCAAATACAAACAAGACGTTGAGAGCAGTGCGTTCCCTGACGACGCACACACTATTGCCTGAGGATAATGTTCATGCAAACTTTTGCTGAAATTGCTGCTCTTCGTGAGCAAATTAAACAGTATAAAAGAGATGGCCGAACAATCGCGTTTGTACCAACGATGGGCAACCTACACGAAGGTCACTTAACGTTAGTACGCAAAGCTCGCGAGCACGCTGATGTGGTTGTGGTGAGTATTTTCGTTAACCCTATGCAATTTGAACGTGCTGACGATCTCAATAACTACCCTCGCACATTAGAAGATGACCTCACCAAGCTAAGCGGTGAGGCGGTAGAATTGGTCTTCACCCCAACGCCTGAAATCATCTACCCAGAAGGGCTAGATAAACAGACATCGGTTGATGTTCCAGGTTTATCGACCATTCTAGAAGGTGCATCACGCCCTGGTCATTTCCGTGGCGTCTCAACGATCGTCACCAAACTGTTCAACATTGTTCAGCCAGATGTGGCTTGCTTTGGCGAAAAAGATTTTCAACAGTTAGCCGTCATCCGAAAGATGACTGAAGACTTAGCGCTCGATATCGAGATCATTGGTGTGCCAACAGTTCGTGAAATGGATGGCCTTGCAATGAGCTCTCGCAACGGTCTGTTGACTCTAGATGAGCGTCAGCGCGCACCAGTTCTGGCTCGTACCATGCGCTGGATCAGCAGTGCAATCCGCGGTGGTCGTGATGACTACGCCTCTGTGATTGAAGATGCCAGCGATCAGCTGCGTGCCGCAGGTCTCCAGCCTGATGAAATATTTATCCGCGATGCTCGCACGCTCCAAGCGATTACAGCCGAAACCACTCAAGCCGTGATTCTGATGTCTGCATTCTTAGGCAAGGCACGTCTGATCGATAACCAAGTGGTTGAGATGACAGTGGAAACAAAAGAAGAGGAAGAAGCGTCAACCTCTGATGAAAAGAGCGAGTAATCGCCTACTATCGTTTAAAAAGGCTTGGTGCTGCGTACCAAGCCTTTTTTGTTTCAAGTGAACTCGTCACCTAGCTTCTTAAGCCGATCCCCTTAGTCACTAAGTAGTGCGCGATCGCGTACAACACGACAACGAAAATACTCAATACACCAAATGAAGTGACAATACCAACATCAGATACCCCCAAAAAGCCGTAGCGGAATGCGTTAACCATGTAGACAATCGGATTGATTTTCGACACGCCCTGCCAAAACTCAGGTAACAAGCTGATGGAGTAAAACACGCCACCAAGATAGGTCAAAGGCGTTAAGACAAAAGTCGGGATGATCGAGATATCATCAAACGTCTTCGCGAACACCGCATTGATCAAGCCCCCCAAAGCAAACACGACAGAGGTCATAAAAACGGTGGCGATGATTATGCCCCAGTGCTCAACTTGAAGATCAACAAACAGCAGTGAGACAACAGTAACGATGGTGCCGACGAGCAAACCTCGCACTACACCACCCATCACAAATCCTAAAATGATCACATAGTTGGGTACAGGCGCAACCAACAACTCTTCAATGTTTTTTTGGAACTTAGCACTGAAAAACGATGATGCTACATTCGAGTATGAGTTAGTAATCACCGACATCATAATCAAGCCAGGAACAATGTACTCCATGTAGCTAAAACCGTTCATCTCACCAATTCTAGAGCCGATCAAGCTGCCAAAAATGATGAAATATAGCGTCATGGTGATCGCCGGTGGAACCAAGGTTTGCACCCAAATGCGGGTAAAGCGATTGATCTCTTTGGCTAATAAACTGCGAAAAGCGGTCCAATACAACTGATACATGTTAGTCGCTCCCCTCTCTCACAATGCTAACGAACAGCTCTTCCAATCGGTTGGCCTTATTGCGCATTGATAACACCTTCACCCCTTGTTCGGTCAACTGAGTAAAAATACCGTTGAGCCCTTGTGTTTTCTCAATTTCAATCTCTAACGAGCCTGCGCTAAACTGCTGCTTGTTGACACCCTCCAGTCTTGGTTCAGGGGCACCATCTTCCAAATCAAGAATAAAGGTCTCCACCTGCAGTTTGTTAAGCAGACTTTTCATGGTGGTGTTTTCGATCAGCTCACCCTTGCTGATGATGCCGATGTTGCGACACAACATCTCCGCCTCTTCTAAATAGTGAGTGGTGAGTATGATGGTAATCCCTTGCTCAGAGTTAATTTCTTTAAGGAACTCCCACATTGAACGACGCAGCTCGATATCCACCCCTGCGGTCGGCTCATCCAAAATCAGTAGTTGCGGCTCATGCATCAGCGCTCGAGCAATCATCAAACGGCGCTTCATTCCGCCAGATAGATTTCTTGCACGTTCGTTACGCTTTTCCCACAAATCGAGTTTAGTTAAGTACTTTTCAGCCCTTTCTTCCGCCAGTGATTTAGACACCCCGTAGTAGCCCGCTTGCTGCATGACGATCTGCTTCACCGTTTCAAATTGGTTGAAATTAAATTCTTGCGGTACCAAGCCTAGGTTTTGCTTTGCAAGTTCTAAATCGCGATCGATATCAAAACCGAATACCTTAACGTTACCTGATGTCTTGTTGACCAAAGAGGAGATGACGCCAATGGTGGTCGATTTACCCGCGCCATTGGGACCAAGCAGTGCGTAAAAGTCCCCTTTTTCCACATTTAGGCTGACGCCTTTCAGTGCTTCAAACCCACCTGCGTAGGTCTTACGCAGCTGTTCAATCTCTAATGCATACATAACAAACTATCATTTCTTTGAATTAACCAAATTAGTTTATCGTTGAGTAACGATGATTACAATTAAACCTTTCGAATATTTTAGAAATATAAAAATTATTCAAAAAAAACGCCGCAGAAGCATCTGCGGCGTGGAGTGACATTCTCTAAAAATTAGCGGCTAAACTAGCTCTGGCTGACCTTCATCTGTATCTACATGACGAATAGCCGTTTTAAGCGCTTCATAGCGGAATTTATAAGTGTTGGCAGCTGGTACCAAATCAAGCACATGGAACTTCTCCAGTTGCTGGCGCGTTTTTTCATTAGGACACAATAAATACACTTCACAGTTAGCATCTTGCGCATCTTTAATTGCATTTTCCAAGGCAAGTCCCACGGTGACGTCGATCATCGGAACGTCGGTCAAATCAAGAATCATCACCTCGTAATCAGAAATACTGGTGTGCTGACGTGAAATCGCTTTCGACACGCTAAATATCATGGGTCCAGAAAGATAGAAGAACAGTACTTTACCATTGGCCATGTCTAGCAAGCCGCGTTCACTGTCAGACAGCGGTACGTCATCTTCATCCGCATCACTAATCGCTTTCACTTGACGCGCTTGTTCACGGCTCAAACGCTCGATAATGATGATGTTTGAGATAAATACCCCCAAACCAACTGCCACAATCAAATCGACAAACACAGTCAGCAGCATCACGCCGTACATAATCGCCATACCGGCAAAACTGACTCGGTGAGCACGCTGGATAAAACTCCAATCCAGGATGTTGAAACCAACATAAACCGCAATACCCGCCAGAACCGCCATCGGAATCGGCTCAGTTAGGCCACCGGCTACCAGTACAACTAATGCAAGCATTAGCGCACGAATAACCCCAGACAGAGGCGAACGTGCACCAACCTGAATGTTTGTTACTGTTCCCATAGTGGCACCAGCGCCTGGCAATGCACCAAACAAACCGGAAATCATGTTCGCTAACCCTTGGCCGCGAAGCTCTTTGTCTGAATCGTGTTCTTTCCGCGTTAATGAGTCACCGATAACCGCAGTCAACAAGGTATCAATACAACCAAGAGTGCCGAGCACCAAAGCATCAATAACCATCTCTGTAAACATAGACGCATCGATGTGCGGTATCACTAAAGAAGGCAGTCCTGCAGGAATTTCGCCAATACGACGAATCGAGTCTGTATCAAACAGAATGACGGAAAGCAGTGTGACAGCAACAAGCGCGACCAGTTGAGCTGGAACGTACTTACGATAACGCTTAGGAAAGAAAAACAAGATCCCGAGAGTCAGCAAGCCAAGAAATAGCTCACTGAATTTCATATTGGCGACCGTATCAGGTAACGCAGATAAGGTGCCAATCACACCACCAGCAGGGGCAGCGTGACCCAGGAGGGGGGATAATTGGAGAATAATCAGAATCACGCCAATTCCCGACATAAAACCGGAGATGACGCTATATGGCATCAAAGTTACGTACTTTCCTAACTTTAGCGTACCCAGCAAGATCTGAAACGCACCTGCCATCATCACGACAGTGAACGTCATTGCCATCCCCGTCTCAGGGTACTTCGCCATCATACTGGTTAAAACGGCAGTCATGATCACCGTCATAGGGCCAGTAGGCTCTGATATTAACGTATTCGAGCCACCAAAGAGTGAGGCAAACAACCCCACCATTATGGCTCCCCAAAGCCCGGCTTCAGCGCCAGCTCCTGAGGCGACACCAAATGCCAGTGCTAATGGTAAGGAGATGATGGCGGTAGTCACACCACCAAACAGATCTCCTTTGAGATTGATATCTTCAAAACGACTTCCAAACACAACTCAGCTCCATGCTTAAAATTTGGCTACGACGCCTTACTTTCTGGGTTATCCTATACAGGCTCAAAAACTAAGCCTAATAACCACTCTTTTTGTAGCGAAACATAACGAGAAATATTAGCGATTTGCTGCGAAATGTCGCTATTTTCATCACTCTACCAAATGTTATCTAGTAGGGATAAGTGTTAATTGCATCTCATAACTCATACTTTATAACCTTTGGTTAGGATGAGTGCTAAGTTTATGATTTTTAGCGCTCAAACAAGTCAGATGAGTGCCTTTTCGACCAATTATCATAGGAACGAAATTGTAACATTGTGTATAGTGATGCAAGAATTTTTTAAGGATTGCGAACGAGATGCCGGAAATTAAACAGCTATTTGAAAATAACTCGAAATGGTCTGAGTCAATTAAAGCTGAGCGACCAGAATACTTCACGAAACTTGAAGAAGGTCAAAACCCCGGATTCCTCTGGATTGGTTGTTCTGATAGCCGAGTGCCTGCTGAACGTTTAACGGGGCTTTATTCAGGTGAATTGTTCGTCCACCGCAACGTTGCGAATCAGGTAATCCATACCGACCTAAACTGTTTATCCGTTGTTCAATACGCGGTTGACGTACTTAAGGTCAAACACATCATCGTCTGCGGACACTATGGCTGCGGCGGGGTCAATGCGGCCATAGATAACCCACAACTGGGGCTGATCAATAACTGGCTGCTGCACATTCGCGATTTGTACTTCAAGCATAGGGACTACCTAGATCGCATGGCTCCTGAGGATAAAGCTGATAAGCTCGGAGAGATAAACGTCGCGGAGCAAGTGTATAACTTGGGGAATTCAACGATTATGCAAAATGCTTGGGAGCGCGGCCAAGACGTCGAAATTCATGGCGTTGTCTACGGCATTGGCGATGGTAAGTTGCAGTACTTGGGGGTGCGTTCTAGCTCAAGAGAAAGTGTGGAAACCTCATATCAAAAAGCGATGGAATCTATTCTCAATCCAGATCAGCAGCTTCTTTGCCGATAACTACCAAGCCTAAAAAAGAACGCCCGTGAACATATCACGGGCGTTTTTGCATCTGACTTACTGAACTGAATTACTCTTGAGGCACAACTTTACCGATGTATGGTAGATGGCGGTATTTTTGTGCGTAATCGATACCCACACCGACAACAAACTCATCAGGAATTTCGAAGCCAATCCACTTAACATCGACATCCACTTCTCTACGAGATGGTTTATCCAAAAGAGTGCAAATCTCTACAGACTTTGGCTCACGCAGTGTCAGGATCTCTTTCACTTTGTTCAAGGTATTACCTGTATCGATAATGTCTTCAACAAGTAAAACGTCTTTGCCTTTGATGTCATCATCAAGATCTTTAAGAATACGAACATCGCGTGAACTTTCCATGGTATTACCGTAGCTCGATGCTGTCATGAAATCGACTTGGTGAGTCAGATCGATCGCACGAGCCAAATCAGCCATAAACACAAATGAACCACGTAGAAGACCAACAAGAACAAGATCCTCGCTGCCTTTGTAGTGTTCACTGATTTGTTTGCCTAACTCTTTCACTCGTTCGCTGACTTCTTGCTCAGAAATCATTACTTCTACTGTATGTTTCATACCAATCTCATTTATCGCGTGGGCTAACATTCATTTCTGAAATAGTAGCTGATGTTTTCAAGCGCCTAGTTTAACGATTGCGGAACAACAAAGAAAGAGTCTCATGCATCAGAAAAGCCACACACATCAACTAAACCCTATGACGTTCCGCACGTATATTAACAATTGTGGTTATAAAGTGTACTGAAAACGTTGACCTTCTTTATATGCACCATTACACTCATTATGCTTCTAAGCAAATAATAAAATACTAAATAGGGCAAAGCCCAATACAAACAACTCAATTGGCAAGGATATTGATATGGACTCAATAGCGAAAAGACCGCGCACGCGTCTGTCTCCGCAAAAACGTAAACAGCAACTGATGGAGATTTCTCTAGAGGTATTTGCTCGTCGTGGTATCGGACGTGGAGGTCACGCAGATATTGCTGAAATCGCTCAGGTTTCAGTCGCAACCGTATTTAACTATTTCCCGACTCGTGAAGATCTCGTTGATGACGTACTAAACTATGTCGTGCGTCAGTTCTCGAATTTTCTATCAGACAATATTGATTTAGATCTGCACGCGAAAGACAACCTAGAGAACCTCACATCGGCAATGGTGAACCTCGTTGCCAATGATTGCCACTGGCTAAAAGTGTGGTTTGAGTGGAGTGCATCAACGCGCGATGAAGTATGGCCACTGTTTGTCACCACTAACCGCACAAATCAGCTTCTAGTACAGAACATGTTTATCAAAGCCATTGAACGTGGTGAAGTCTGTGACCAGCATGATCCAGCCGATCTTGCGACACTGTTCCACGGCATTTGTTACTCGCTGTTTGTACAAGCAAATCGTGTACAAAACACAGATGCACTGTCTAAGCTAACCCAAAGTTACTTGGATATGCTGTGCATCTACAAACGTGACCACTGATCACAGCTCACTACTGGTAAAGCTGATACTCAGGTATCAGCTTTTTTATTTCTGTCAGGTATAAAAAAACCGCTGAATCATCAGCGGTTTTTTACTATCAATCTTCAAGAAAAATTACTTTTTCTTTTTCGCTTTCGGGTTTGGAAGGTCAGTGATTGTCCCTTCAAACACTTCCGCCGCTAGACCAACAGACTCGTGTAGAGTTGGGTGAGCGTGGATAGTTAACGCGATATCTTCTGCATCACAACCCATCTCGATTGCAAGACCGATTTCACCTAGTAGTTCACCACCGTTAGTACCAACGATAGCACCACCAATTACGCGGTGAGTCTCTTTGTCGAAGATAAGCTTAGTCATACCATCTGCACAATCAGATGCGATTGCACGACCTGAAGCAGCCCATGGGAATGTCGCTGTTTCGTAGTTGATGCCTTCAGCTTTCGCTTCTTTCTCAGTCTTACCAACCCACGCCACTTCTGGCTCAGTGTAAGCAATTGAAGGAATAACTTTAGGATCGAAGTAGTGCTTCTTACCTGCAATAACTTCAGCAGCAACGTGACCTTCATGCACACCTTTGTGCGCAAGCATCGGTTGACCAACGATATCACCGATAGCAAAGATGTGAGGAACGTTAGTACGCATTTGCTTATCAACGTTGATGAAACCGCGCTCATCTACTTCTAGACCGGCTTTTTCTGCATCAAGAAGTTGACCGTTAGGTACACGACCGATAGCAACCAGAACAGCATCGTAGCGCTCAGCTTCTGCTGGTGCTTTTTTGCCTTCCATTGAAACGTAGATACCGTCTTCTTTCGCTTCAACTGCGGTTACTTTGGTTTCAAGCATTAGGTTGAACTTGTTCTTGATACGCTTAGTGTAAACTTTCACGATATCTTTATCCGCAGCTGGGATAACTTGGTCGAACATTTCAACAACGTCGATTTGAGAACCTAGAGAGTGGTAAACCGTACCCATTTCTAGACCGATGATACCACCGCCCATGATAAGTAGTTTTCCAGGAACTTCTTTCAGTTCAAGTGCGTCAGTTGAGTCCCAAATACGTGGGTCTTCGTGTGGGATAAATGGCAGTTTGATTGGACGAGAGCCCGCTGCAACGATCGCGTTGTCAAAGTTAACGACTGTCTTGCCTTCTTCACCATCCACTTCAATCGTGTTAGGACCAGTAAATTTACCAAAACCGTTAACCACGTTAACTTTACGCATCTTAGCCATACCGCCAAGACCGCCAGTTAGTTGGTTGATAACTTTTTCTTTCCACTTACGGATCTTATCGATATCAGTTTGCGGCTCACCAAACACGATGCCGTGCTCAGCAAGTGCTTTCGCTTCTTCGATTACTTTAGATACGTGTAGTAGTGCTTTCGATGGGATACAACCCACGTTCAGACAAACACCACCAAGAGTGCTGTAACGTTCAATAAGAACAGTTTCTAGACCTAAGTCTGCACAACGGAATGCGGCAGAGTAACCAGCAGGACCTGCACCAAGTACTACTACTTGGGCTTTAATTTCTTTGCTCATTTTGACCTCTTGTAGTCATAATCCCTAACAGGCTGAGTGGGTATTGATTCACTATGTTCAAGTCAGTTTTGTTTTAAACAGTTATTTTCAGACCGCCATCAGTTTACAGAGATGTTAATGGTGTGAAAAGTAAATCAATTTAGCCTGTGAGCTAGACAACAATTCGCTTGAGAAAACCTTATTGAGTCTAAGGTCTGCAATCAAATTGTTTGGTAATTATTATTAGTAGAGGCGGCTAAATGTGCCGCCTCTCAATCATCTGACTTCTATTAAAGAACTAGACGACGAATGTCTGATAGCGCTGCGTTCAAGAACGTGATGAAGCGAGCACCTTCCGCACCATCAATCACACGGTGGTCGTATGATAGAGACAGTGGAAGTTGTAGGCGTGGTTCGAATTCTTTACCGTTCCACACTGGCTTCATTTCAGACTTAGACACACCTAGAATACCAACTTCTGGTGCATTTACGATTGGTGTAAATGCCGTACCGCCGATGCCGCCAAGGCTAGAGATTGTGAAACAACCGCCCTGCATGTCAGCAGCCGTTAGCTTACCAGCACGTGCCTTCTTAGACACAGCCATTAGCTCTTCAGATAACTCGTAAATGCCTTTCTTGTTCACATCTTTGAATACTGGAACAACTAGACCGTTAGGCGTATCTACTGCGATACCTACGTTTACGTACTTCTTAAGAATGATGCTTTCGCCATCTTCAGAAAGAGAAGAGTTAAACGCTGGGAACGCTTCTAGCGCTTTAGCAACCGCTTTCATGATGAACACAAGTGGCGTGATCTTCATACCTGAATCTTTCTTCGCTTCGATAGCGTTCTGCTCTTTACGGAATGCTTCTAGCTCAGTAATGTCAGCGTTGTCCCACTGTGTAACGTGAGGGATCATTACCCAGTTGCGGTGTAGGTTTGCACCAGAGATCTTCTTGATCTTAGAAAGCTTCTGAACTTCAGTTTCGCCGAACTTGCTGAAGTCAACTTTTGGCCAAGGTAGAAGACCAAGAGCAGAGCCGTCACCGCCTTTGCCAGATGCCGCAGCACCAGACTCAAGACGCTTAAGTGCTTCTTTAACGTAAGACTGAACGTCTTCTTTAAGGATACGACTCTTACGACCAGTACCTTTAACCTTAGATAGGTTAACGCCAAATTCACGAGCAAGACGACGAACAACAGGAGACGCATGTGCGTAGTCGTTATTCTCTTCGAAACCAGAGCCTTGGAAGTCGTTCGCTGCAGGTGCCGCTTCAGCTTTTGCTGCTGGAGCAGGAGCCGCCGCAGGTGCTGGAACTGCTGCTTGTGCAGGTGCTGGAACTGCTGCTTGTGCAGGTGCTGAAACAGGAGCAGGCGCTGCGCCCTCTACAACGAACGTCATGATTAGAGAGCCAGTCGTTACTTTATCGCCAGCTGCAATCTTGATTTCTTTTACTGTACCAGCGAATGGAGCTGGAACTTCCATTGAAGCTTTGTCACCTTCAACAGTGATTAGAGATTGCTCTTCTTCTACTGTGTCGCCAACCGCTACCATTACTTCAGTAACTTCTACTTCGTCACCGCCGATATCTGGAACGTTTACTTCTTTTTCTGCTGATGCCGCAGGAGCTGCTGCTGGAGCCGCTTCAACTGCAGGAGCCGCAGCTACTGGAGCGCCAGAGCCAGCCACTTCAAATACCATTACTAGAGAACCAGTTGATACTGAGTCACCAGAAGCGATCTTGATCTCTTTAACCGTACCTGCGAATGGTGCTGGTACTTCCATTGATGCTTTGTCGCCTTCAACAGTTAGAAGAGATTGCTCTTCTTCTACTGTGTCGCCAACTGCAACCATGATTTCAGTCACTTCGACTTCGTCGCCACCGATATCTGGAACGTGAACTTCTTTCAGTTCTGCCGCTGCTGCAGGAGCTGCAACTGGTGCTGCTTCAACTGCTGGAGCTGCTGCAGGAGCCGATTCTACAGCGGCACCTTCAGCTTCGAAAATCATAATTAGAGAACCAGTCGTAACAGAATCACCTTCTGATACTTTGATTTCTTTAACGATACCTGCTTGAGACGCTGGAACTTCCATAGAAGCTTTGTCGCCTTCAACAGTGATCAGAGACTGTTCTTCTTCAACCTTGTCGCCAACACTTACAAGAATCTCAGTAACTTCAACCTCATCCGCACCGATGTCAGGCACATTAATTTCGATTGCCATTGCTTATTTACCTTCTAGTTAAGCGCTGTATTAAGCGTATTGTGGGTTAGTTTTTTCAGTGTCGATGTTGAACTTAGCAATCGCTTCAACGACTACTGACTTCTCAACATCACCACGTTTCGCTAGCTCAGTAAGAGCTGCAACAACTACGTAGCCCGCGTTAACTTCGAAGTGACGACGTAGATTCTCACGGCTGTCAGAACGGCCGTAACCATCAGTACCAAGTACTTTGTAAGACTCAGAAGGCATAAACGCGCGAACTTGCTCACAGTAGTTCTTCATGTAGTCAGTCGCTGCGATAGCTGGCTCGCTGCCCATTACTTGTGCAATGTAAGGTACTTTCGCTTCCGCTTCTGGGTGAAGCATGTTGTAACGCTCTGCGTCTTGACCGTCACGAGTTAGCTCGTTGAACGATGTTACAGAGAACACATCAGATGCGATGCCGTACTCTTCGCTCAGGATAGTCGCTGCTTTACGTACTTCGTTCATGATAGTACCAGAGCCCATTAGCTGAACTTTAGACTTGTCACCTGCGTAAGACTCAAGCTTGTAGATACCCTTACGGATGCCTTCTTCAGCGCCTTCTGGCATTGCTGGCATTGCGTAGTTTTCGTTCATTACCGTTAGGTAGTAGAACACATTCTCTTGGTTCTCACCGTACATGCGACGGATACCGTCTTGCATGATTACTGCAACTTCGTAAGCGAATGTTGGGTCGTAAGAGATACAGTTAGGAACCGTGTTCGCCATGATGTGCGAGTGACCATCTTCGTGCTGTAGACCTTCACCGTTTAGCGTAGTACGACCTGCAGTAGCACCTAGTAGGAAACCGCGAGCTTGTTGGTCACCAGCCATCCACGCCATGTCGCCAACACGTTGGAAACCGAACATAGAGTAGTAGATGTAGAACGGGATCATTGGCAGATCGTTGGTGCTGTATGAAGTCGCAGCTGCAACCCAAGATGCCATTGAACCTAGTTCGTTGATACCTTCTTGTAGAACCTGACCTGACGTTGCTTCTTTGTAGTAAGAAACGATGTCGCGATCTTGAGGTGTGTAGTTCTGACCGTGTGGGTTGTAAATACCGATCTGACGGAACAGACCTTCCATACCGAACGTACGAGCTTCGTCACAGATGATAGGAACGATGTTCTTACCAATGTTCTTGTTCTTAAGCAGGATGTTAAGAGTACGAACGTAAGCCATTGTCGTAGAGATATCACGCTTCTGCTCGCTTAGTAGCGGAGCGAATTCTTCTAGCTCAGGCACTTTGAATTCTTGAGTGAACTTAGGTAGACGCTGTGGCGTGTAACCTTTTAGTTCTTTACGACGAGCGTGTAGGTATTCGTATTCCGCTGAACCTTCTTCAAGTTTCAGGTATGGAAGTTCTTTCACCGCTTCGTCAGTTAGGATGTCTTGAAGACCTAGGCGATCACGTAGGTGTAGTACGTGAGTCATGTCCATCTTCTTAACTTGGTGCGCGATGTTCTTACCTTCAGCCGCTTCACCCATGCCGTAACCTTTAACAGTCTTCGCTAGGATTACTGTTGGACGACCTTTAGTTTCTGCTGCGTTCTTGTAAGCTGCGTACAGTTTAGAAGAATCGTGACCACCACGCTTAAGTGCGAAGATTTCGTCATCAGTCATGTCTGCAACCAGTGCAGCGGTTTCTGGGTACTTGCCAAAGAAGTGCTCGCGTACGTATGCGCCATCTTTAGATTTAAATGTTTGGTAGTCGCCATCTACAGTTTCGTTCATTAGCTGTAGAAGTTTACCTGACGTGTCTTTCGCCAGTAGTGCATCCCAGTTGTTGCCCCAGATAACCTTAACAACATTCCAGCCAGCGCCTTTGAACAGACCTTCTAGCTCTTGGATGATGCTACCGTTACCCATTACAGGGCCATCTAGACGCTGTAGGTTACAGTTGATTAGGAATGTTAGGTTGTCTAGCTTTTCACGTGCTGCGAAAGATAGAGAACCACGTGATTCTGGCTCATCCATCTCACCGTCGCCTAGGAAAGCGTATACACGTTGAGCAGAAGTATCTTTAAGACCACGACCTTCTAGGTACTTAAGGAAGCGTGCTTGGTAGATCGCAGAGATTGGACCAAGACCCATAGATACTGTTGGGAACTGCCAGAATTCAGGCATTAGTTTAGGGTGCGGGTATGATGGGATACCTTTGCCATCTACTTCTTGACGGAAGTTATCTAGCTGCTCTTCAGTTAGACGACCTTCAACGAATGCACGAGAGTAGATACCCGGTGAGATATGACCTTGGTAGTAAACTAGATCGCCACCGTCCGTCTCATTTGGAGCACGGAAGAAGTGGTTGAAACAGACTTCGTAGAATGCAGCCGCTGATTGGTAAGAAGCCATGTGACCACCAAGGTCTAGGTCTTTCTTAGATGCACGCAATACGATCATGATTGCGTTCCAGCGAATGATTGAGCGAATACGACGTTCAAGAGTCACATCACCTGGGTATGCTGGCTCTTGTGCTGCCGGAATCGTGTTGATGTAGTTCGTGTTGATACCAGTTGGCATATCAACGCCGTCTAGACGTGCTTTCTCTAGAACAGTTTCTAGTAGGAACTGTGCACGTTCTACACCTTCTTCACGTACTACTGACTCTAGGGCTTGCAGCCAATCTTGAGTTTCCAGTGCGTCTACGTCATGCTTCATGTCAGACATGGCGATCTATCCTTCTGTTGGTTGGATCTAGTTATTTACGCAACGACTTCAAGAGTCGTTACCTTGTTGAATTCGACGCAAAGAGCGCTCTCTGCGCGACTCTTCACGAGTCAAATCCAACAATGTTTCTTCAATATAAGCTAAGTGTGAATGACACATTTCACGCGCCTTTTCTGGCTTACCTGAAACGATCGCTTCCACGATATTAGCTCTGTGTTTACTTACTTTTTCGACCACTTCATCGCGGCGATGTAAGAGCTTTAAATTCTGTAAGATATTCTGCTCAAGCAATGGCGCTAAACTGCGAACAATATGCAGCAGCACTACGTTGTGCGCCGCTTCCGTTAAAGCGATCAGAAACTGCATAACTGCAGCGGCTTCCGCTTCAATGTTTTTCTCAGTTTGTTGCTCACTGATTTTTTCGAGGCTTGCCTCGATACGAGCGAAATCTTCTTCAGTACCACGAACGGCTGCAAAGTACGCTGAGATACCTTCCATCGCATGACGCGTTTCCAGTAGATCAAGCTGAGTCTCTGAGTGGCTAGACAATAAATTTAGCAGAGGATCTGAAAAGCTGGTCCAGATGTTTTCGCTAACGAATGTGCCACCACCCTGTCGACGAGTAAGAAGACGCTTCGCTTCAAGGCGTTGAATTGCCTCACGGATTGAAGGACGAGACACATCAAACTGTTTAGCCAGCTCGCGCTCTGGCGGCAATTGTTGCCCCGGAGACAATGTTCCTTCCACAATCAGCCTTTCTAACTCTTGTTCAATGACATCAGAAAGTTTTGGCTGACGAATCCTTTGATAAGCCATAGTTGTTATTCTTCTACTCTTTGCAGTCAATTGGTAATACCAATTTTATGTTGGCGAGGAAATTAACATAATTAAAACGCAAGTTCCAGACAAAAGTTGACCTAAATCATAGAACAGGTCCCGCTTCAACATCTTGATAACAATAGTGGATTAAAACACCAATCAAATTGGTCTGACCAATTACAATTTGTAAACAGATGGGAAGAAACCGTGCTAGCTATCACAGTTTGATAGGCGAGTTTTAAATAAATATGAAAGGTTATTAGGGAATGAGAAGAAAGATGCGCAGCCTTAGAAAATCAAAAAGGGTTGATGGAACGCATCAACCCTGTCGTTAACCTACCAAGCGCAAAATGTTAGCGGGCTTCCAGATGGTCAATCATCAACTGCAATGACTGATTGCCACGAAACTCATTGATATCTAGCTTATAAGCTAAGTGAACGGTCTTGACTGACGCATCCGGCCAACGTCGCAAATCAACGTTAAAGGCAATCCCATCGATCATGATATTGGTTGGGTGGCCTTTGTGTAGAGGCTCAAGCATCAATTTGAGATGTTTCTCTCCCACCAAATTCTGATGTAAGACTTTAAA
Organism: Vibrio sp. MarTm2; assembly: GCF_027587055.1. Lineage (NCBI taxonomy): Bacteria > Pseudomonadati > Pseudomonadota > Gammaproteobacteria > Vibrionales > Vibrionaceae > Vibrio > Vibrio sp. MarTm2. Next base: position 141,040 of record NZ_JAPPTK010000010.1, read on the forward strand.
CTCGCCATCGAACAAAGGCTCTGGAAACGCCTGTCCCCAAGGACCACCAGCACGAAGCATTTCCGCTGTGTGCATAGAGAACTCCTCCGGTTTTAGCTCTCCATCAGAAAGGATCACACCTTTTAGAGCAGCCTCGTCTAAGTCCTGTTTCACCGCCTCATCAAACAGCTTAGCAAAACGCTCAAAGTTGCTTTCCATAATCGTCAAGCCTGCCGCCATCGCATGACCACCAAACTTCACAATCAAACCTGGATTTTGAGTATCGATGCGATCGAGCACATCACGCATATGCAGGCCAGGAATCGAACGACATGAGCCTTTAATGCTTCCCTCACCTCCATCAGCAAACGCTATTACAGGGCGATGAAACTTCTCTTTGATTCGCGATGCTAAGATCCCAATCACGCCTTGGTGCCAATCGCGTTGGAACAAGACCAAACCATGGGGCATATCGCTATCACCAAACTGTAGGCGCTCACAAAAAGCCATTGCTTCTTGCTTCATGCCCTCTTCGATCTCTTTGCGCGTTTGATTTAGCCCATCCAACTCACTCGCCATTCGGCGCGCTGCGTGGATGTTACTCGCCATCAAAAGCTCCACCCCAAACGACATATCATCCAAACGCCCCGCGGCATTAATGCGCGGACCTAAAGCAAATCCAAAGTCAGACGCCACCAATCGCCTTGCATCACGTTTAGCGACTTCAATCAAGGCTTGAATTCCCGGGCGCGCTTTACCTGCGCGAATTCGCTGCAATCCCTGATGGACTAAAATACGGTTGTTTTCATCCAGCGGCACGACGTCAGCCACTGTACCTAGCGCCACTAGGTCAATCAGCTCCATCAATTTCGGTTCTGCCATTCCTTGCTGGGCAAACCAACCGTTTTTACGCATATGGACACAAAGTGCCATCATCAGATAAAACGCCACGCCCACACCTGCTAATGCTTTTGATGGAAACGCACATTCTTGCAAGTTAGGGTTCACCATAGCATCAACATTTGGCAGTTCATGACCAGGTAAATGGTGGTCAGTCACCAATACCTTTAGCCCTTGCTCTTTGGCATAACGCACACCATCAATAGAAGAGACGCCGTTGTCGACCGTCATGATCACTTCGGCGCCAATTTCGATCGCTTGATCTACCACCTCTGGGCTTAAGCCATAGCCATCTTCAAAGCGGTTAGGGACGAGATAATCAACATTGTTTGAGCCGAGCATGCGCAGCGCAAGCACAGAAAGCGCAGAGCTGGTTGCACCATCGGCATCAAAATCACCCACCACAATAATTCGCTTTTGCTCCGCAATTGCGTTGAAAAGCAGCTCAACAGCAGCCTCTATCCCGTGCAGTTTTTGATAAGAGTGCAGCGCTCTTGCCGTTGTCTCGAGTTGCTCAGGCGATGTAATTCCGCGGCTGATATAAACGCGTTTTAACAGAGGCGCAATGGTGTCAGGGAGCAGAGAGAGATCGACTTCCGGTCGTCGTTGAATTTCTATCATAAATATCGTGAGGTCTTGTTGGGGAAACCTAAGGTACTTGGTCTGAGTATAAACAAAAAGGGAGCAATACGACGCTCCCAATCTTATTCAATCAAGTTAGCACATTATTAAATCTGCTCAAGGCGCTGTAAAAGCTGAGCTGGCGGTAAGTAGCCACCCACCATTTCGCCGTTAGGAAGGAAGATAGCAGGCGTTCCACTAATACCAAGTTCTCGACCTAACGCATAATGCTGTTTGATGATGTCTTGATACTTGGCAAAGTCTTTGCTCTGTTCTGGGAACTTGCGGTTTACTTTTCCGTCATGCATCGCAGACTGAGGATTCTCAGCCCCCCAAATGGCTGCCATTTGATCCGCGACGGAACCCGTTCCACCTTGACGTGGGTATGCCATGTAGCGAACAGTAATACCCAGCTCATTGTATCCTTGCATCTGGTTATGTAGGCGAACACAGTAACCACACGTGATGTCAGTAAATACCGTCACTACGTACTTTTCGTTGTCGGCTTTGAATTCGATCATGCTGTCCTTGAACGATTCAATTTTGGCCGCATTAATAGGTGCCTGGCGCTTGGCAAGTACATCTTCGTACTGACCATTCCCATCTAACTTGTACAAGGTCCCGGCAAGAAAGTAATCACCCGTTGGTGAAGCGAATAACACCCCACCGGTTGTTTGCACTTCCACGAGACCGTCAATATCAGCAGGAACCACTTGCTTCACTTCCAAACCCAGTTTCGCAAAGCGCGCCTCAAGCTGAGCTTTGTCAAATGTCACTTCGTTTGCAGAAACACTCTGGGCAGCAAGGAGCAACGGCAGAGTCAGTAGAGTCATACGGCGTAATACGCTCATTAAGTTCACCTTCATTTTGTGCGAGAGCCTACGCCCTTGGGTGGTGCTCGCTGTGTAATTGTTTCAATCGCTCTGTGGCGACATGAGTATAAATTTGCGTGGTCGACAAGTCACTATGTCCAAGTAACATCTGCACAACCCGTAAGTCAGCACCATAGTTGAGTAAGTGCGTCGCGAACGCATGCCGTAATACGTGAGGTGACAACTTTTCGCTATCAATACCCGCTATCACGGCGTAATGTTTTATCCGGTGCCAAAACGTCTGGCGAGTCATCTGCCGAGCCCGTTTGCTTGGAAAGACCACATCGGAAGTATTTTCACCTAGTAACTCAGACCGCCCCTGCTCAAGAAAAGTTTCAATCCAATCGACTGCGTTTTCTCCCATCGGAACAAGGCGTTCCTTGCCCCCTTTACCCGTAACACGAACCACCCCCTGACGTAGGCTAATGTTTTCCATGGTAAGGCTCACTAACTCGGTTACACGTAGCCCGGTAGCGTACAAAAGTTCCAGCATCGCTTTATCACGAAGCTCCATGGGATCATTAGGATCGGGGGCATCAAGCAACGCGTCTACCTGCGCTTCACTGAGATCTTTGGGTAAACGCTTAGGCAATTTAGGGCTTACGAGTAAGGCGCTGGGATCATCCGCGCGGATTTTCTCTCGATGCAAATACTGAAATAACCGACGAATCGCCGACAGCATTCTAGCACGAGAAGTTTGCTTGTACCCTTCGTCTACCAACCAAGTTTGATATTCCTGCAAACCTGATAAGCTAATGAAATCTAGACGATAGTTATGCTTACTCATCCATTGAAGCAGTTTGCTTAAATCGTTGCGGTAAGACGCCAATGTGTTTTCGGATAACCCGCGTTCCATCCACATCGCATCTAAAAACTGTTCAACAAGTCCTTGTTCAGGAGACATTACCTCAGACACGGTATTCCTCAATTCTTCGACATGGCTCCAATGTAAGTGTGGCTAAGCAATAAAGCCATAAAATTTGTCCTTTCCCTTCGATATTCGCTGCAAACCTCGCCAATTTGTGGTTAGAATTCGCTATCAACTCCCGAGTAAAGAACAAAAAGCTATGAAAATCGGTCTATTTTACGGCTCAACTACCTGCTACACCGAGATGGCAGCAGAAAAAATTCGCGCGATCATCGGTGAAGATCTTGTCGACATCCACAACGTAAAAGATTCTACCCTTAGCCTAATGGCTGACTACGATCTTCTGCTCCTTGGCATCTCTACATGGGACTTCGGTGAAATTCAAGAAGACTGGAATGAACTTTGGGATCAGGTCAGCGGCCTCTCTCTTGCTGGAAAAACCGTGGCGCTGTTTGGTTTGGGTGACCAAGAAGGTTACGGTGAATGGTACCTTGACGCGATGGGCATGCTGCACGATGAGCTCAAAGCAACGGGCGTGAATTTTATCGGATACTGGCCAAACGACGACAGCTATGAGTTTGAAGCATCAAAAGCCCTAACTGAAGACCAGAACAAGTTTGTCGGCTTAGCGCTAGATGAAGACTCTCAATACGAGCTCAGCGACGAACGCATCGCGACTTGGGTTGAACAAGTTCTGATTGAGTATCAAGAGACGCTTTAACAATTGCTTTAGGGGTTGGTCATAAAAAGCCAACCCTTTTCGAATCGGCTTGAACTCAGCTCTCACGAACGTTTCAATAGATCATGAAAACGTCGCCAATCAAAGACTAAGCCCGGGTCACTCTTGCGAAGCGGCGCAATATACTGGTGGCCAGTGATTCTTGAGGAAGTGATCTGCGGATAACGCAATTGCAACTGTTGAGTCAATTCTGTCAGCGATTGGTATTGTGCATCGGTATAAGCCACGTAATCACAGCCTTCTAGCTCAATGCCAATCGAGTAATCGTTGCATTTTTCTCGGCCAGCAAAACTCGATACGCCCGCGTGCCAAGCTCTGGCATTAAAAGACACAAACTGAATGATCTCACCATCACGGCGAACAAGGCAATGTGCCGATACGCCCATAGTATGAATCACCTTAAAGAAGGGATGCGCGTTGGGATCGAGCTTGCCAGTGAAGAACTGCTCGATATACGGCCCGCCAAACTGCCCCGGTGGCAGACTAATATTGTGCACGACCAATAGCGAAATATCCGTCTCATCACTTCTTTGATCAAAAAATGGCGAGGGAACATGGCGTGCAGGTCGATACCAACCTCTATCATCAATCATAGCTGAGCTCTTTCTGAAGTTACTCTTTGAGTTTTCTGTGATTTTATCCCTTTGGCAATGAAATGCGAGATTAAAGGCTGAATTTCATCCACAGTCAGCGTATCATGCCCACCTCTTGTCCAACTGCGTATTAGATTTGCGATGAAAAAAACACACAACAGCCAAGAACGCCTCGAATATTTGAAGCAGCAACTTCCTCTAGAAATCTCACGTGCTGTCGCTGACACCATAAAAGAAGATTTAGGTGGGACTCTCGATCCAGCCGCAGACATCACCGCAAGTCTAATTCCTGCTGACGCTCGTAATGAAGCAACCATTATCACTCGCGAACACGGTGTATTTTGTGGCCAAGCATGGGCTGATGAAGTGTTTAAGCAACTCGGTGGTCAAGTCACGATTACTTGGCATGTGCAAGATGGCGACAAAGTCGAGCCAAACCAAGTATTGTGTACCCTAGAAGGTCCTTCGCGCGCGTTATTGACAGGCGAACGTAATGCGATGAACTTCATTCAAACACTCTCCGGTTGTGCAACCATCACCGCCCAATACGCAGCCGAGCTTGAGGGGACAAACTGTCGCCTTCTCGACACACGCAAAACCATTCCTGGTTTACGCAGCGCTTTGAAGTATGCCGTTGCCTGTGGTGGTGGTTTTAACCATCGCATTGGCGTGTTTGATGCTTACCTAATTAAAGAAAATCACATTATTGCTAATGGTGGCATTTCTCAAACCATCAAAACGGCCAAAGAGCTCAACCCTGGTAAGCCTGTTGAAGTTGAAACGGAAAGCTTGGCAGAGCTGCAAGAAGCCATCGATGCCGGCGCTGACATCATCATGCTCGATAACTTTACGACAGAAATGATGCGAGAAGCAGTAAAAATCAATGCCGGTCGTGCCGCTCTAGAAAACTCAGGAAACGTGACGTTAGCGACACTGCGTGAATATGCAGAGACTGGCGTAGATTACATTTCAGTTGGCGCACTCACCAAACACCTGAAAGCGCTCGACCTTTCAATGCGATTTAAATAAATAGCAGCAATTGATTCTGGAATAAAAATCATATTTTTCAATTATTAAGCAGAGGCATCAAAGCCTCTGTTTTTGTTTCAATCATAAGAAACACCACATTAAACCGTGCGATATCTCGAAAACTTTTGCCGCCACACTGCAACTAAACATTAACTTTCCCTAATCCACTCGGAAAGCGCCTTTTCCCACATACCCCACTCCACCCAACCCTTTTATGCTCTCAGGCACATAATCTTTTTCACTTTGGAGAGCACAATGAAACGAACGAATAACCGTAAAGCAAAGGGTTTTACGCTGATTGAGCTAATGATAGTAGTGGCAGTTATCGGCGTATTGGCGGCGATTGCCATCCCTCAATATCAGGGATACGTTAAGAAAAGCGCTTTGGGTACAGCCCTTGCGTCGGCTTCAGCATACAAAACGCAAGCTGAAGATACGATAGCGTTTCAAAATCAATTCCCTTCGATTTCTGCCGCTTTTGGGATTGGGACAATTAACGCCACCTCTGGTGCGGTTAGTTCAGCGAATAGTATCCTTGCAGAAGTCACTCAAGGTGCCGGCACAGGTAGTAAAGTTAAACTATCGCGCTCTACTTCAGGACAATGGACATGTAAACACAACGGCACAGATATCAACGTCACTGGTTGCCTCTACGATAACAACATCTAACCTTGATGCTAACCAACCTCCCGGCTATCTTACGCCAAGCCCGCCTTTTGGATGCGGCGCAAGAAGCGAGCGTTATCGAACAGTGTCAAGCCTCCGGTCAATCCGTGCCGGAGGCTTTGCTCACTCTCAACCTCATTGAACACCAGCAACTGACCGAGCAACTCGCACACATCTTTGGCCTGCCGAAAGTAGAGATTGACCAATTTGACTACGCTGCGATGTGTCAAAAGTTAGGGCTGAGGGAACTCATCACCCGCCACCAAGCCTTGCCACTCTATGAAAGTGCTCAGCAACTCACTATTGCCATTGCCGATCCGACAAACCTTGAACTAGAAGATGAGTTTCGCTTTGCGACAGGTCGGCAAATTGAGCTAGTTCTTGCCGATATAAAAGCGCTTCATAGTGCAATTCGTAAACTCTATGGCCGAACAATAGAGACGGGATTATCAGCAAAAAAAGAGCTCAACGAGCAAGACCTCGAACAGCTAGTCGATGTTTCCGATGATGAAATCGGTACTATTGAAGATCTCAGCTTAGACACCGCTCCGGTAAGTCGTTACATCAATCAAATTCTGCTTGATGCTGTACGAAAAGGGGCATCCGACATCCACTTTGAGCCCTATGAAGATTCCTATCGCGTCAGGCTTCGCTGTGACGGTATATTGGTTGAAATCCAGCAACCTGCACATCATTTAAGCCGACGTTTAGCCGCCCGATTGAAAATTCTCTCCAAACTCGACATCGCAGAACGGCGACTTCCGCAAGATGGGCGTATTAAACTAAAAATCGGCACCAATACCGCAATTGATATGCGCGTTTCAACATTGCCCACTTTATGGGGAGAAAAAATCGTCCTCCGTTTGCTAGACAGCAGTGAGGCGAGTCTTAACATTGATGCCCTCGGATATAATGACACACAAAAACAGCAATACCTGAATGCACTGCGCCGCCCACAAGGGCTAATCCTTATGACGGGACCAACGGGCAGTGGTAAAACCGTCTCACTCTATACCGGATTAAAACTCTTAAACACGGCGGAAGTGAACATCGCGACAGCGGAAGATCCCGTAGAAATCAACCTCTCTGGTATCAATCAAGTCCAAGTCCAACCTCAAATCGGCTTTGGTTTTGCACAGGCCTTACGCGCATTTCTCCGCCAAGACCCAGACATCGTCATGGTGGGTGAAATCCGAGATATTGAGACCGCAGAGATTGCCGTTAAAGCCGCCCAAACTGGCCACCTCGTGCTCTCGACTTTGCACACAAACTCTGCCGCAGAAAGTGTCGCTAGACTCAGCAATATGGGCGTAGAACCCTTTAATATCGCCTCTTCACTCAGTTTGATTATCGCCCAACGGCTTGCGCGACGTTTGTGTAATCATTGCAAAATCGCTTATCAAGTCGATCACACTCAGGCGATAGGGCTTGAACTTACCCTAGGTGAAACTCTTTATCGTGCATCTAGCGATGGGTGTTCAGAATGTAATAACGGCTACGTAGGACGTGTTGGCATCTACGAAGTCATGTCCTTTACCCCTACCTTATCTCAAACCATCGCGCAGGGCACTTCAATCCAAACCCTAGAGCAACTTGCCCGTAGTGAAGGGATGGCGACATTAAAAGAATCTGGCTTAGAAAAGTTGCGTTTGGGCATTACCAGTGTCTCTGAGCTGCAACGCGTACTCTACTTATAGCGGGAAGTTCGTGTGAAAAATCGATACAAGAACCAATTAAAAAGCTTCCATTGGCGAGGTCTCAATAGCATCGGCAAACCAGTTTCAGGTCAGCTATTAGCGCTGAACGAAAACGAGGTGCGGGACAAACTGAAAGAACAACATATTCAAGTCAAAAAGCTGAAAAAGCGCAATCTTTCCTTATACAAACGCGTCACGCAGCGAGTAAAACGCAAAGACATTACGATTTTAACCAGGCAGTTAGCGACAATGCTGATGACGGGCGTGCCGTTGATTCAGGCGCTTAAGTTAGTCGCAGATAATCACCGTAAAGCCGAGATGAAATCGATTTTGTCCCAAATAGTAAAAGGGGTTGAGTCTGGCACACCGCTATCAAAAACGCTACGAACAGCGAGCACGCATTTTGACACCCTATACGTAGACCTTGTCGCAACAGGTGAACAATCTGGTAACCTAGCCGAAGTGTTTGAACGAATTGCAACTTATCGAGAAAAGTCAGAACAACTGAGGGCAAAAGTAATCAAAGCTCTGATCTACCCATCCATGGTTGTGATTACCGCGTTATCGGTCACTTATTTAATGTTAACCGTCGTCATACCAGAGTTTGAATCAATGTTTTCCGGATTTGGCGCTGAATTGCCTTGGTTTACCGCGCAGGTTCTTATTCTCTCTCACTGGGTTCAATCTTATTCAGGCATGGTGTTTATTGCGCTTGCCATCGCGTTTTTGCTGTTAAAACTCGGACGAAAAAAATCCTTTCGCATTCAATTGGCAACAAGTCGAGCAAGCTTAAACATCCCAATAATTGGTACTATCATTAGCAAAGCTTCCATTGCGAAGTTTAGCCGAACGTTGGCAACGAGTTTTAGTGCTGGCATCCCGATACTTTCATGCTTAAAAACATCAGCGAAAACCGCCAATAATATTCACTATCAAAACGCGATCGAGCAAGTTTATGCCGATACGGCAGCAGGCATGCCGATGTACATTGCGATGCGAAACTCACAAACCTTTCCTGAAATGGTGCTGCAAATGGTGATGATTGGCGAAGAATCGGGAAGCTTAGATGACATGCTCAATAAAGTCGCCACCATCTATGAGTTTGAAATTGATAACACCGTCGATAATCTAGGAAAAGTCCTAGAGCCTATGATTATTATTTTCCTTGGTGTGGTAGTAGGAGGCTTAGTGGTCGCTATGTACTTGCCGATCTTTAACTTAATGAGTGTATTAGGATAGTATTAGCCTTTACTATTTTGTGCTTGGCACTTTCTTTCATCTAGGGCGATATTGGTTTGATCGAGCAATTTCATTACTACCCTTGGTTATTTCCAACCATGGCGACCGTTTTTGGCCTTATCATTGGTAGTTTTCTCAACGTGGTCATATATCGTCTACCGAAAATAATGGAGCGAGAGTGGCGACAAGAGTGCGCCGAAAGCTTTCCCGAGTACAACATAGAAGCACCAAAGGGAACTTATAACCTCAGTGTTCCTCGTTCAACTTGCCCTAAATGCCACACCCCAATCCGCATTATAGATAATATTCCTGTGGTAAGTTGGTTACTGCTAAGAGGGAAGTGTCGACAGTGTGATAATCCAATCAGCGCCCGCTACCCTCTGATTGAGCTGCTCAGTGGCGGCTTAAGCTTCGTTGTATCGTATCAACTTGGCTTTAGTTACTTCACACTCGCCCTACTGATTTTTACGTTCGTATTGATTGCGGCAACCTTTATCGACCTCGATACCATGCTGCTGCCAGACTCCCTTACCCTACCCCTCACTTGGGCGGGTATCGCGTTGGCCCTGTTTCAAATAAGCCCTATCTCACTGCAAGACTCGGTTATTGGCGCGATGGCCGGTTATCTATCCCTTTGGTCGGTATATTGGCTGTTTAAACTAGCTACCGGTAAAGAAGGTATGGGTTACGGTGACTTTAAACTGCTGGCGGCTCTAGGCGCTTGGCTCGGATGGCAACAACTTCCCATGCTTATCCTATTCTCTTCTTTAGTCGGACTGGTATTTGGCCTGATTCAACTGCGACTAAAACGCCAAGGTATCGATAAAGCCTTTCCATTTGGCCCTTACTTGGCGATAGCAGGTTGGATAAGCATGATGTGGGGCTCTCAGATATGGGGCTTTTATCTGACTCATTTTTTAGGACTCTAATATGACCTTTGTTGTGGGGTTAACCGGTGGGATTGCCAGTGGCAAAACGACCGTCGCAAACCTTTTTCATCAGCACTTTGGCATCGAAATTGTGGACGCTGACGTCATCGCTCGTGACGTAGTGGCGCCAGGCAGTGAAGGATTAAAAACCATAGAGAACAGATTTGGCCCCTCTGTTTTACTAGAAGACGGCAATCTCGACAGAAGTAAACTTCGAGAGATCATCTTCTCAGACCCAAGCCAAAAGGCCTGGCTAGACCAATTACTACATCCGATGATTCGCGCAAACATGCTCGCTGAGTTAGCAAACACTACCTCAGAGTATGCGCTTTTAGTCATTCCTTTGATGGTTGAAAATCACTTACAACATCTAGCGGACAAAGTTGTTGTCGTCGATGTCGATGAGTCAACTCAGTTAGAAAGGACGGTGATGCGAGACAACGTGGCGCTTGAGCAAGCACAAGCCATTGTTGCAGCTCAAGCAAGCAGAGAGCAACGATTAGCCATTGCGGACTTCGTGATTAAAAATAATACAGAAAACCAAAAACTTTTGCCTCAAATCACAGAATTGCATCAAAAGTTCCTAGAAATCGGTAGGGCAAATCGGTGAGAATAAAGGTAGAACCATTCACGACTGCATTTTAATGACCACTCACTACTTCGAACATCCATTGAACGAAAAAACCCGCATCTACTTGAGAGTCGAAGCACTGCTCAACCAGTTGCGTTTGGCTGCAGAATTCAGTGACGATATGCAGCATTTGGTTTTTTATCGTTCTCTATTTGACCTGCTAGAGATCTTTGAGCAAATACAGCTAAAAAGTGAGCTTGCTAAGGATATTGAGAAGCAACGTTTAACCTATCGCAACTGGCTGAATGTTGATGGCGTCGATCAGGAAATGCTCCTCGGTATTTTGCGTGAAGTCGACGAAGCGCATAGCCATCTCATGGCCGCTGAACGATTTGGCCAGAGCTTAAAAGAGGACCGATTCCTAAGTGCAATTCGCCAGCGTTTTAACTTGCCTGGTGGCTCATGTTGCTTTGACTTGCCCGCCCTACATCATTGGCTGCACTTACCTATCAATCAAAAACAAGCCGACGCTAACAAATGGCTCGGTAGTTTATTGCCCCTAGCACAAGCGTTGAAGCTATGGCTAAGACTGACTCGTGAAACTGGTCACTTCCGCGCGTATAATGCGCCGGCTGGTTTCTATCAGAGTGATGCCGATGAAGCCAATATTTTACGCTTGGAGATTCCGATGGAGTTTGGTGTCTACCCAATGATCTCAGGGCACAAGAATAGATTTGCGATCAAATTTATCGAATTTGCTTCTGGGCAGGCATCGACTGCAAACATAGAGTTTAAATTAGCGGTGTGTTGTTAAGCCTTTCCGCTAAACTCATCTCTAAACCCGATCTTCGACAATGAGTTGATTATGACTAAGATTACTATCGTTCCCTGCCCACAGTGTGGTACAGACGTGACTTGGGGGGAACAAAGCCCTTATCGTCCGTTTTGCAGCAAACAATGCCAAATGATCGATTTTGGTGAATGGGCAGATGAAGAAAACAGCATCCCAGGCGCACCGGATATGTCTGATTCAGATGGCTGGTCAGAAGACCAATATTGATTGAGACAATGTGATTTAAACTGACTAGAGGGCTGGTGTGAAAACATCGGCTCTTTTTGTATCCAGCGTATTACTTAGGTTGTTATATCAAATACAATTTTTAACTTAGAACGTAGATATTTTTCTTTCTACCTAGGAAGAATCTCGGACCTTTCTTTGAACAAATAGGGCCAGTAAATGAATACCGATGACAACGGTAGAGAGAAGTGGCAAGTTATAAGCAAAGAATAAAAAAGCGGAGCCACAGGGCTCCGCTAATACTATGAGAACGCTAGTTATAGCATTACTTCTTAGCAAGTTTCTCTTTAATACGAGCAGACTTACCAGAACGCTCACGTAGGTAGTACAACTTGGCACGACGTACTGCACCACGGCGTTTAACTTTGATGCTATCAACGATTGGAGAGTGTGTTTGGAACGTACGCTCAACACCTTCACCGTTAGAGATCTTACGTACAGTGAAAGCAGAGTGTAGACCACGGTTACGGATTGCGATTACAACGCCTTCGAAAGCCTGTAGACGCTCACGGTCACCTTCTTTTACCTTAACTTGAACTACAACAGTGTCACCTGGTGCAAATTTAGGTAGGTCTGATTTTAGTTGCTCTTCTTCAAGAGCCTTGATGATGTTACTCATTTTAATAAATTCCTAGAATAAACTGATACTAAATTTAATAGGTTACTGCTTACTTTTTACCAGAGCGGTGCTCTTTAATAAATTCGGCCAGTAATTGTTCCTGTTCGTCAGTCAGAGCTAGGTTTTCCAGGAGTTCTGGTCTTCTTAGCCAAGTACGGCCTAACGACTGTTTAAGTCGCCAGCGACGAATTTCCTTGTGGTTACCTGACATCAGCACCGAAGGTACTTCTTTGTCATCTAACACCTCAGGACGCGTATAGTGAGGGCAATCTAACAAGCCATTAGCAAAGGAGTCTTCCTCTGCTGACGCAAAATCTCCTAGCACTCCCGGCACAAACCGAGACACTGAATCAATCAACGTCATGGCTGGAATCTCACCACCCGTCATCACGAAATCCCCAATTGACCATTCTTCGTCAACTTCAGATTGGATGATACGCTCATCTACCCCTTCATAGCGGCCACAAATCAAAAGCAAGTTCTCATTTGTTGCCAGCTCTTCAACTCCTTTTTGGTCGAGCTTTCGACCTTGAGGAGAAAGGTAAATGACTTTCGTCTTACCCGGTGAAGCTTGCTTGGCTGCATGAATAGCATCGCGCAAAGGCTGAACCATCATGAGCATGCCAGGGCCGCCACCGTAAGGTCTATCATCAACAGTGCGATGTTTGTCGTGCGTGAAATCGCGAGGATTCCAAGTCTCAATCGACAAAAGACCTTTTTTAACCGCTTGACCTGTTACTCCATAATCAGTAACAGAACGGAACATTTCAGGAAAAAGGCTTATTACGCCAACCCACATGTTTATCTCGCTCTGAAATTTTGGAGTTTAGAATCCAGGATCCCAGTCAACTTCGATCCGTTGAGCTTCGCGATCAATATGTTTGATCACTTGCTCTTCAAGGAACGGAATTAATCGTTCCTTTTGCCCGAAAGCATCTTTTAGATTTGCTTTTACAACCAAAACATCGTTGGAACCCGTTTCTAGCATGTCAGAGACAGTGCCTAGATCGTAACCTTTGTCGGTTACTACGTGCATCCCAATCAAATCACGCCAATAGAATTCATCTGATGGCAATTCTGGAAGAACAGCAGGGTCAATAGAGATTTCAAAGTTTGTCAGTAATTGCGCATCTTCGCGCACATCCAGACCTTCGAGTTTCACCACCAAACCTTTGTTATGGCGCTTCCAACTCTCAACCTTGTATTCAACCCACTTACCACCTTGGTTAATAAACCATGGGGTGTAATCAAACATGCTTTCAGCATTGTCTGTGTAGGAAAAAACTTTAAGCCAGCCGCGAATGCCGTAAGAAGCACCTAACTTACCTACAACAATCTTGTCTTCACTCATTGTTTCTTTACCTTTCATCGACATAAGCTAATTTCTTCTTTCAAGTAAGAATTAAGCCGCTTTTTGAGCGTCTTTTACTAGCTTAGCAACGCGGTCAGATAGAGATGCGCCTTGACCAACCCAGTGGTTAACGCGATCTAGGTCTAGACGTAGACCTTCTTCTTGACCTTTAGCAGTTGGGTTGAAGAAACCAACTTTCTCGATGAAACGGCCAGTTGCTGCATTGCGGCTGTCCGCTACTACGATTTGATAAAATGGACGCTTCTTAGCGCCGTGACGTGCCAAACGAATGGTTACCATGTCGTCCTCTTTGCTTTCTCAAAAATAAAATTAACCCCAGAAACCATTTATCGCTAAATGATTTGGGGCTCGTGCCAAAATAAAGCTCCGGAATTTTACTCTTATTCCGGAGCAATGCAAGGTCTTTAGCTACTTTTTCACCAACATAAAACGAAACCTAAGTTTGTGACGCAGCTAACACCTTGAAATTTTTATTGCAGGTCTGATTTAACGGCCAAACGGATTGAAACCGCCACCGCCCATGCCGCCCATCATGCCTTGCATGTTGCGCATCATGCCTTTCATTCCACCTTTCTGCATTTTCTTCATCATTTTCTGCATCTGAGTGAACTGCTTGAGTAGACGGTTAACATCTTGCACCTGGGTGCCAGAACCTGCAGCGATACGTTTTTTACGTGAACCTTTAATCAGTTCTGGGCGTTGACGCTCTTTCATGGTCATCGAGTTGATGATCGCTTCCATCTGTTTGAACATCTTGTCGTCGACTTTGTCTTTCACATTGTCAGGCAAGTTGCTCATACCCGGTAGCTTATCCATCATGCCCATCATACCGCCCATGTTTTGCATCTGACCTAGCTGCTCACGGAAGTCTTCAAGGTCAAAACCTTTCTTCTCTTTGAACTTTTTCGCCAGTTTCTCTGCTTTTTCTTGGTCAACATTACGTTGCAGGTCTTCGATTAGAGATAGGACGTCACCCATGCCCAAGATACGTGATGCCACACGATCTGGGTGGAAAGGTTCAAGTGCATCCGTCTTTTCACCTACACCTAAGAACTTGATCGGTTTACCCGTAATATGGCGAACAGAAAGCGCCGCACCACCACGAGCATCACCATCTACTTTGGTTAAGATCACGCCCGTAAGTGGCAGCGTATCACCAAATGCTTTCGCAGTGTTTGCCGCGTCTTGACCTGTCATCGCATCGACGACGAATAGCGTCTCAACAGGATCAATCGCAGAGTGAAGCTCTTTGATTTCTCCCATCATTTGCTCATCGATGGCCAAGCGACCTGCAGTATCGACAACCAAAACGTCGTAGAATTTCTTCTTCGCATGATCGATAGCAGCATTAGCGATATCAATTGGCTTTTGATCCGCACTAGACGGGAAGAAGTCGACACCAATATCTGACGCTAACGTTTCAAGCTGTTTGATCGCAGCTGGGCGATAAACGTCAGCAGAAACAACCAGTACCTTCTTCTTATCACGCTCTTTTAAAAGCTTAGATAGCTTACCGACCGATGTGGTTTTACCCGCACCTTGTAGACCTGCCATCAAAATAACAGCAGGTGGCTGCGCAGCAAGATTTAGAGCTTCATTTGATTCACCCATTACGGCTTCAAGTTCACCTTGAACAATCTTAATGAACTCTTGGCCAGGCGTTAGGGATTTGGAAACCTCAACACCAACGGCTGCTTCTTTAACGCGTTTAATAAAATCGCGTACCACTGGAAGCGCGACATCCGCCTCCAAAAGCGCCATACGTACTTCACGTAAGGTATCTTTTATGTTGTCTTCGGTCAGGCGACCTTTTCCGCTGATATTTTTCAGCGTTTTGGACAATCGATCCGTTAAATTCTCAAACATCTTAAGTCTCTTTTTTGAGCGAGGATTAATACATCTCACCCGTTAAATTTAGCGACAATTACTGTGATTATACCTTAGCCAACCCAGTGTGGACACAGCATTAATAACATTTGATATCTCATGTCACGTAAATGAGGGAGATAAGTCATAGCTCAAGTCGTTGATGCAGGGTATAATTTGTTAAAAATCCACCAGCTTATAGAGAACCATGGACAACTTAATCGCCGTTGTTGCTGCAATACTCTATTTTTTAGCAATCGCGACAATCATACCTGGGCTTGTAAATCAGACCGGTATCAGAGCTAAAACCGTCTTAGTCAGTGCCTTTTTAGCATTGGCTTTTCATGCTTGGTTGCTCAGTGATTTGATCATAGAAGCCTCAGGGCAGAACCTGAGCATTCTCAATGTGGCTTCGTTAATTAGTTTTATCATTTCATTGGTGATGAGCATTGCCATGCTCAAAACTCGGTTGTGGTTTTTACTGCCAGTTGTCTATAGCTTTGCTGCGATTAACCTCTCCGCTGCCGCATTTCTTCCGAGTACCTTTATTACTCACCTTGAACAAGACCCTAAGCTGCTGATTCATATCTCGCTAGCGTTGTTTTCATACTCAACACTGACGATAGGAGCGCTGTATGCGCTGCAACTTGCTTGGCTCGATCATAAATTGAAAGCCAAAAAAGCACTGGCGATAAACCCAAACTTACCGCCTTTGCTGATGGTTGAACGTCAATTGTTTAACATCATCCTGCTTGGCACCTTGCTGCTGACCGGCACGCTAATAACGGGTTTTGTGTTTGTCCAAGATATGTTTGCTCAGGGGAAAGCACATAAAGGTATTCTTTCCTTTATTGCATGGCTGATATACACCACTTTATTGTGGGGGCATTATCAAAAAGGGTGGCGCGGACGCAAAATTACATGGTTTGCGGTTGCTGGTGCAACCTTGCTCACTCTAGCCTATTTTGGCAGTCGATTTGTTCGCGAGATAATTCTGGGTTAATAACGAGTCAAAGGTGCACCAATTGCACCTTTCTTTTACAATACAGCCCACCCTAATCTAAATTGACTTACTTTGATAATTAGGTCATAAATTAACCAAACTCAACAAGGAAAAGATAAGCTTTGGACGACATATCAACGGGTATCTTATTTGCGCTACTCGCGTGTCTTATCGTAATTTCAGGATATTTTTCGGGTTCAGAGACAGGGATGATGTCCTTGAACCGATACCGCCTCAAGCACCTAGCAAACCACGGGCATAAAGGTGCAAAACGCGTCGAGAAACTACTCGACCGCCCAGACCGCTTAATTGGTCTTATTCTTATCGGCAACAACCTTGTCAATATTCTTGCTTCAGCTATCGCGACAATTCTGGGTATGCGTTTATATGGCGACCTAGGTGTCGCAATTGCAACGGGGGCCCTCACGATGGTCGTGCTCGTGTTTGCCGAAGTCACCCCGAAGACCCTAGCCTCACTTTATCCAGAGCGCGTGTCTTACGCGAGCAGTATTGTTCTCACCATCTTGATGAAACTGCTCTCTCCTCTCGTCATGTTGGTGAACTTCATTACTAATGGCTTTATCCGCTTACTCGGTATAAAGGCAGATCATGGCGGAGACGACCACCTAAGCTCTGAAGAGTTGAGAACCGTAGTGAACGAAGCTGGCAGTCTTATTCCTAGACGCCACCAAGATATGTTGATTTCCATTTTGGATCTTGAACATGTGACGGTGAATGACATCATGGTGCCACGAAACGAGATTACGGGCATCGATATCAATGATGATTGGAAATCTATTGTTCGACAGCTGACTCACTCACCTCATGGTCGAGTGGTGTTGTATCGCGACCAAATCGACGAAGTGGTTGGTATGCTACGCCTACGAGAATCGTACCGATTGATGTTAGAGAAAAATGAGTTCACTAAAGAGACCTTATTAAGAGCAGCTGATGAAGTTTACTTCATTCCAGAGAGTACGCCACTCAACGTTCAACTGCTAAAATTCCAGCGCAATAAGCAGCGTATTGGTCTAATCGTTGATGAGTATGGCGACATTATCGGCCTAATTACTTTGGAAGATATTCTAGAAGAGATTGTTGGCGAGTTCACCACATCAATTACACCAAGCCTTTCGGAAGAAATTTCGCCTCAAGGCGATGGTAGCTTCCTAATCGATGGTAGTGCCAACATTCGCGATATCAACAAAGGGTTAAAATGGAAACTGCCAACTGATGGCCCTAGAACATTAAACGGGCTTATCTTAGAACATTTAGAGGATATCCCAGAGAGTCACTTGAGCGTTCAAGTCTCTGGTCACCCAATGGAAATTGTTGAACTAGAAGAGAATCGAATTAAGTCAGTTCGTGTCTTTCCTAAGCGTAGGGCATAATATTTTACCTATGTAGGCACATTTCAGGGCCGCAACTAAGCAAATGAAAAAAGCCTTGGCACTGCCAAGGCTTTTTGCTCCTAATCTTCGGTGACGCTAAACAAACTTTCCATACTCAAGCCTTGTTTAATCAAAATCTCTCTTAAACGGCGTAGGCCTTCTACTTGAATTTGACGCACTCGTTCTCGAGTTAGATTGATTTCACGTCCTACTTCTTCAAGTGTCGATGGTTCATAACCCAGCAGACCAAAGCGACGAGCTAAGACTTCTTTTTGTTTCGGGTTAAGTTCATCTAACCAATGCACAAGCGAGCTTTTAATATCGTCATCTTGCGTCGATACCTCAGGGTCTGAGTTATTAACGTCTGGAATAATATCCAACAACGCTTTTTCGCCATCCCCACCAATTGGTGTATCAACCGAACTGATTCGCTCATTGAGACGAAGCATTTTGCTGACATCATCCACCGGCTTATCTAGTTGGGTCGCAATCTCTTCAGCAGTCGGTTCATGGTCTAGCTTTTGAGAAAGTTCGCGCGCGGTACGTAGATAGATGTTTAGCTCTTTCACAACATGAATTGGCAAACGAATCGTGCGAGTCTGGTTCATTAGAGCTCGTTCAATGGTCTGACGAATCCACCAAGTGGCATAGGTAGAAAAACGGAAACCACGCTCAGGATCGAACTTTTCAACAGCTCGAATAAGACCTAGGTTACCTTCTTCAATAAGATCTAAAAGTGCGAGTCCTCGATTGCTGTATCGACGAGAAATTTTCACCACTAAACGCAAGTTACTTTCTATCATGCGCTTTCTTGCAGCCTCATCACCTCTTAAGGCTCTGCGGGCGTACAGCACTTCTTCTTCTGCGGTTAATAGTGGAGAAAAGCCAATTTCACCCAAATAGAGCTGAGTGGCATCGAGACTTTTTGCTGAAGCGTCAAATTCTTCCTTTCCTTTAGCTTCTTCAGCAGGTGTAGATTTTGTGGATGGTGATTCTTGTTCAGATTCAAACGCCGTAACGTTTTGTTGTCCTACTTCGAATTCTTCGACTTTCGTTGCTGCATTGCTGATACTCATAGCGCCTCCCCCTGGCGAGCTAGCAAGACATTACTACGTCTAATGTCGCTATTTTACCTTGTCAGTAATTTTTACGGTAAGTAGCGTTTTGGGTTCACCGACTTACCTTGATAGCGAATTTCAAAGTGTAATCGAACACTATTTGCTCCAGAACTTCCCATTGTTGCTATTTTCTGGCCTGCTTTTACACTCTGTCCTTCGTGTACTAGCAACCGGTCATTGTGTGCATACGCGCTGAGGTAGTTGTCGTTATGTTTTACAATCACAAGATTGCCGTAACCTCGCAATGCGTTGCCTGAATAGACGACGGTGCCACCTGCTGTAGAGACAATCGGCTGACCTCGCTGTCCTGCAATGTCGATGCCTTTATTCCCTTGGTCTCCAGCAGAGAAGTTTTTAATCACTCTCCCTTTTGTTGGCCATAACCATTTGGAAACTTTTGTGTTTTTAGGTTTGTCGTTACTGACTACCTTATTAACATTTTGTTTACCTGTAGAGTTAACATACTCCTTTGGTTTAGATTGTTCAACCTTCTTTATTGGTTCTTTTTTGGTCGGTTTTGGTGCATTTTGTGAACTGTGTTGCGCAACCTTTTGATTTGAGTTTTTGCTCGAATTTACACTTGGCGTCGCTGGCACTGCCGCAACTGCAACAACTGGAGCACCTGCGCCTGTACCACCATAGGCTGGCGGGGTATATGCAGGTTTCCATAGCCTGAGTTTCTGACCTGGATATATGGTGTATGGCGCTGTCAACTTGTTGTAAGCAATGATCTCATTTACATCTTTATCTGTGATGTAAGCTATAAAATAAAGCGTATCGCCTTTCTCGACTTCGTAGTAACTGCCTCTATAGCTACCTCGAGAGACTGAATCATAGTCTTTCTTTAATCCTGAAACTGGCGCAGGGGATTGCGCAGCACACCCGAGGAGCACACTGCAAACACCAATAATGAATGAAAGAGACTTAAGCGACATATCTAGGCGAGATCACCAGCAACCAAAGGAACAAAACGTACAACTTCTATAACTTCTGATGTGAATGAGTCAGCGCAGCGCGTTATCTTGAGCAACTGCTGCTCATCGGTTCCAACAGGGATGACCAAAATGCCACCTTCCGACAACTGAGTCAGCAGAGCTTCTGGAACAGATTCTGCAGCCGCGGTGACGATAATCGCATCAAACGGCGCTTTCGCTGCCCAACCTTGCCAACCATCACCATGTTTCGTTGACACATTGTAGATATCCAACTGCTTCAAGCGACGTTTCGCTTCCCATTGTAACGATTTGATTCGTTCAACCGAAAAGACATGATCGACCAACTGCGCTAAAACCGCGGTTTGATAACCAGAACCCGTCCCCACTTCTAGGACTTTGCTCTTACGGCTAAGTTCCAGAATTTCAGTCATTTTCGCAACAATATACGGCTGAGAGATAGTTTGCCCTTGCCCAATAGGTAAAGCATTGTTGTCATAGGCTTGATGCATCATCGCTTGAGAAACAAACTGCTCTCGAGGTAAGCGTCTTATCGCTTCTAGTACATCAGAGTTATGAATACCACTTGCTACTAGAAAGTCGATCAATCTATCTGCTTGTGGGTTTGCCATGCTTATTGATCCTTCAACCAGTTTTCCATGCTCATTAGCGATTCATGCGCAGTAAGATCTACCTGCAAAGGTGTGACAGACACAAACCCTTGATCGACCGCGTAAAAATCCGTTCCTTCACCGGCATCTTGCTCTTTTCCAGGAGGACCAAGCCAGTATATATCATGACCTCGAGGGTCTTGCTGCTTAATCATCGCTTCCGCGTGATGTCGAGCACCTAAACGAGTAACAGCGATACCTTTTAATTCATCAAAAGGAAGGTCTGGCACATTAATATTGAGCAGTCGATTGGTCGGGATCGGTTTTGCTAGGTGTTGTTCCACAATATGCCGGGCAATCTTGCCAGCACTTGCGAAGTTCTGCTTACCCACCAATGAGAAAGCAACAGCTTGAACACCGAGAAAATGGCCTTCCATTGCCGCCGCGACGGTGCCCGAATAGAGAACATCATCGCCAAGATTTGCGCCATGGTTGATACCGGACAACACCAAGTCCGGCAAATCGTCTTTCATTAGCTCATTCAACGCAAAGTGCACGCAATCGGTCGGCGTTCCCTGAACAGAGAACACACCATCCGCAATTTCATTCACGCGCAGCGGTTGCTCTAACGTCAGTGAATTGGACGCACCCGAACGATTTCGGTCTGGCGCGACAATCGTCACATCAGCGATGTCATTTAAGCTCTCAGCCAAAGCGTGAATGCCTTGAGCATGTACGCCGTCGTCATTACTGAGAAGAACTTTCAGTTTTTTCTCACCCATTAGTAAACTCGTTCAACTTCTATCTCATTAACTAACTCACGAACAATGGAAGTCGCAAAACACCCTGCATCCAAAGAAAATTGTAGAGTGACGCAGTCATTTTCCGTTTGCCAAGAGAAATCTTGCGCTTTTAACGATATGGCTCGGCGATCGTGACGCATGCGGTTGCCTCGGATCAGCGCCATTAGATCCGGTTCTGCGTCCAAGTGCGGCTGCTCCAATTCAAGAGCCTGAGCTTGCGTTGGAAGTGCGTTGTCACCTGCCATTGCTGCGGTAAGCTCAGCGTTGCCTGCAAGCAATGTACGGTTTACCTCATCAAGAGCATTTTCCTCAACTTGAACCAGAGACGTTGGAGTCTGGACCAAATCGCCGATGATGGCTTGGTTGAAGACGCCTTGCTCAATACGCGCAGAGACAATTCGGTTGAAAATCCACGAGCGGGCCGCAGATAACAACATACTGCGTTTGTTTTGGTTGCGAGTACGGACATTTTCTTTGCCCCAGCGTCTTGCTTCTTCAATATTATTGCCTTGGTTACCAAAACGTTGGCTACCAAAATAGTTAGGAACGCCGGTTTGGGCTATCGATTCTAGACGCTTCACAACATCGTCGACATCACTCACTTCCGATAATGTAACCACGAACTGGTTGCCCGCTAACTCCCCCGGACGCAGCTTTTTGTTGTGTCTTGTCGTCTCGAGAATTTCGATACTTGGGTATTGCGCGTGGAAAGCACTGAAGTCTGGCGTGTCGCCTTTAGGCAGATGGATACTTAACCACTGCTCCGTCACGGCATGGCGATCTTTCAATCCGGCCCAGCTGACGTCTTTCGATTTTACGCCGCATGCCTTCGCAAGCTCATTCGCCACAAAACTGGTGTTCTCACCGGTTTTACGAACCCGTACCATGAGGTGCTCACCACTGCCTGTAAACTCATAACCCAGCACTTCGTTAACCTGGAAGTGCTCTGGTTGCGCTTTAATTTTTGCCGTAGCTGTCGGTTTACCATTGAGGTAAGCCAGTGAAGATAAGATATCTGACATAATGTTTTCCATTACACGCCGCCTATTCACTTAAGAATAGACGGCGTGTAACTGAGTTATTTTTTAATAAGTAATACGACCGCTTCTGTCGCGATGCCTTCTTTGCGTCCTGTAAAACCAAGACGCTCCGTAGTGGTGGCTTTTACATTGACGTTACCGATGTCGGTTTCTAAGTCCTGAGCGATCACTTGGCACATTGCTTCAATATATGGTGCCATTTTCGGCGCTTGAGCCATTATTGTGATGTCCGCATTCCCCAGCACGTAGCCTTTTTCTTTCACTCGACGATACACGTCTCGCAGCAACGCTCGGCTATCTGCGCCTTTCCATTTATCATCAGTATCAGGGAAGTGACGACCAATATCCCCTTCCGCAATGGCGCCGAGTAGTGCGTCAGACAGTGCATGCAATGCAACGTCACCGTCTGAGTGAGCGATAAGACCTTGTTCATAAGGAAGTGCTACGCCACCAATAATGACGGGCCCTTCACCACCAAACTTGTGTACGTCAAAGCCATGACCAATTCGAATCATACGTTATCCTTTATTTCGCGTTAGATAAAACTCTGCAAGTGCCAAATCTTCTGGTTGGGTTATTTTTATATTCTCGGCACTCCCCTTCACTAGCGCAGGAGATTCTCCTAACCATTCCAGTGCTGAGGCTTCGTCAGTAATCGCTACTCCTTCAGATAAAGCTGAAGTGAGGGCATGAGTCAATTGCTCAGTTTTAAACATTTGTGGAGTTAAAGCATGCCACAAAGCTTCTCTTTCTACCGTGTGTTCAATGGTTTGTTGAGCATTCGCTCGTTTCATCGTATCTCTCACTGGAGCGGCGAGTATTGCGCCGCAACCATGATGGAGTGACTGTGCTATGAGTTGATCAATATCCGTCAAGCTGACACAAGGGCGCGCCGCATCGTGCACCATCACCCATGTTGAAAGCTGGTGCTCACAGACATAGTTCAAACCAGACAGTACCGAGTCTGCCCGCTCTTTGCCTCCCGCGACGGTAATCACGTCTTGTCGCTGGCTAAGCGCCAATGTCGGGTAGTATGGGTCACCCTCACTAATGGCGACAATAACGCGGGTAATCAAAGGGTGAGACAGAAGCTTTTCAACAGTATGTTCTAATACGGTTTTGCCATGAATAGTGAGATACTGCTTAGGGCGGTCAGCTTGCATTCGGCTACCGACGCCAGCGGCAGGCACGATGGCAACCATGGCCGTAGGGGCGAGATCGGACACTTAGTCATCCTCTCCTATAATACGATAGAAAGTCTCCCCTTCTTTAATCATGCCAAGTTCATGTCGAGCACGCTCTTCAATGGCATCTAAACCTTGGCGCAAGTCGTCGATTTCAGCAAACATTTCATTGTTGCGAGTCTGCAAGTTTCCGTTCACTTGATGTTGAACTTCAATGTCGGCGTTCACCAGTTGGAAATCAGAAATGCCGTTCTTACCAAACCACAGTTCGAATTGCAGCCAGCCTAAAATGATAAGAAGTGTGAGTGCAAAAATTCGCATAAACAATGATTCAAAGAAGAGGGATAAAGAAAGACCACATATATACCACAATGTCACACGGTGCGCGAGATTGGGCGATGTGGTCCTTATTGAATTAAGATTTGGGCTCTACACTACGACATCATTAAAAAGCCGAACAAGCCAACGCCTAGAATCAATCGATAAATGACAAAAGGTGTCATCCCCATACGAGAAATCAGCTTCAAGAAGAAATGAATACATAGGTACGCACTAACAAATGAGGTGATGATCCCCGTCATCAAGAAACCAAAATGAATCGGCTCTCCGCTCGTCACCAGTTTTAAACCTAAGTAACCACCCGCGAGTAAGATGATTGGAATCGACATTAAAAACGAGAACCGTGCGGCTGCTTCACGGGTAAAACCGAGATACAGCGCGGCAGTAATCGTTGCTCCAGAGCGTGACGTCCCTGGGATAAGCGCCATTGCTTGCGCTAAACCGACAAACAACGCTTTCTTCCAATCTGCTTGATATTCATCCGCGACAAGTTTCGCGTTTCTATCGACGTACCAAAGCAGCAGACCAAAAATGATGGTCGTCGTCGCTATCACCCAAGCACTGCGTAAATACAGTTCAATGAAATCTTTTAGGAACAAACCCAGTAAACAGGCTGGGATAGTTGCGATAACAATCATCCACGCAAACTTGGCTTCTTTGCTTCGGTCACCTTTAAAGATAGAGCCAAAAAACGCGCCCAGTAACGTCACGACTTCTTTACGGAAGTAGATCATAACAGCGGCCAATGTACCCACATGTACCGCAACATCGAACGCAAGCCCTTGGTCTTCCCAACCCAACACTGCCGAAGGCAAGATAAGGTGGGCAGAGCTAGAAATAGGCAAAAACTCAGTCAGGCCTTGAATCAACGCGAGTAAGAAGGCTTCAATATAACTCATTAGAATCTCTTAAAATTTGTGGTTAAACCATAGAGGAACCGGCACCAGTGCAGTGTCAAACGTCGACTGTTGCCAAATTTGTTTGATGCTTCGACCATCTTGGGGAACCACTCGTGCGGGGCACAGCTCGACAAGGGGCTTAAGGACAAAAGCATACTTAAATATGTCGCTACGAGGTAGCTCAGGTTGAGCGTCAGACACCACATCACCAAATAAAATGATATCGAGATCCAACGTGCGCGGTTCATATTTTGCCGCGTTTTCAGCTCGGCCCCATTTGAGCTCAATTTGGCGAAGTTGTCGCGAGAATTCCGCCAAATCTAACGTTGTTTTCATTTCTACGACAAGGTTGTAAAACGGGTGGCTTTCAAAGTCGACGGCTTCGCATTCAAAAATGGTCGAGAGACGCAGTTCATGGCCTAACGCGCTAAGCTCATCAATAGCCGCTTGAATATGCTTACGTTTTTCAATGTTAGAACCAATGCCAACGTAAGCCGTTATCATGCAGCGCCTCGCTCGATGATAACGCCAACACCTTTTGCTTGAGGGACGGCACCTGGCTTGGTTAAACGAATTTTAATCCACGGCACGTTAAATCGGGTCATGATTAGGTCGGCAATCTCTTCTGCTACTCGCTCAACTAAAAGGAATCGCCCGCCTTCTATATGGGCTAATACAGCGCCGCTCACCTCGGCATAATCCAAAGCATCAACCACATCGTCACTTTTCCCTGCAGGGCGATTGTCGTGAGCCATCTCGATATCAAGCACCAATTTTTGCTTTATTTCTTGTTCCCAATCGTAAACACCAATTGTGGTAATTACTTCTAGCTGCTCGATAAATACCTTATCCATGCGTTTTTCCTTTAGAGGTCGGATACCCAATTTTGACAAAAAGAATTACTATTCCTGTGCCCAAACCATTATTGTTGAGGTTGGCAAGGTCGATATAATATCAATTAGTTGCCTGACAAACACCTCAAAAGACGAGTTAACTTGATATGACACCACTAGCACTTGTTATGATCATCATTGCCTATTTATTAGGCTCGATATCGAGTGCCGTTTTGATCTGCCGAATGCTTCGTCTTCCTGATCCTCGTAAAATGGGCTCCAACAATCCTGGAGCGACAAACGTATTGCGTATCGGGGGGAAAAAAGCCGCCGCCGCAGTTCTGCTTTGTGACATGTTAAAGGGAACCATTCCTGTCTGGAGTGGTTTTTTCTTGGGTATCGACCCTGTGATTTTAGGTGTCATCGCGATTGCGGCTTGTTTAGGTCACATGTATCCGCTTTTCTTTCATTTTAAAGGCGGAAAAGGGGTTGCGACAGCGCTCGGAGCTATCGCGCCGATAGGTTTAGATTTTACCGCTATGGTAATCGCCACTTGGTTAGCGGTCGCACTGGTTTTTCGCTACTCGTCGCTCGCAGCAATTGTCACCGTGTTACTCGCTCCTCTCTACACTTGGATGATTAAGCCCCAATACACCTTACCCGTGGCGATGTTGTGTTGTCTGATTGTATTTAGACATCACCAAAACATCCGTCGGTTGCTAGATGGATCTGAACCCAAAATTGGCGAGAAGAAACAAGAATTAAATAAGGCCTCGCAATGAGGCCTTATTGATTTGATACTGTTCGTTATTTCGCATGCTTGTCTAAAAAGACCTTAAGCATATCCGTGACAAACTCCGCTTGTTCTAGGTTGGAGATATGACCGGCTTGTGGTATTTCAACCAATTGCGACCCTGAGATAGTGTCATGCATAAGGTATGACTCAAGCACTGGTCTAGGTATATCTTCTTGCCCCACAGCCACTAATACTGGCAACGCAAACTTCTCGATATCTTCCGTTTGGTCTCGGCGACCAAATACCATTCGGCCTACTCGAGCGGTTTCGACCGCGGCTTCACCCGTTAAACCCGTCAGCTTAGAACGAAACAGACGTACTAACTCAGGATTATCTTGCTCAACATTACGGGCAAAAAACAGCGGAGTGACGGCTTCAACAATTGGTTCAGGAATCATTTTTGCGGTGCTAATTGCATCTAACATACCAAAGTATTTAGCGTGCGTAACTTCAGGCTCTAAACCAACAAAGGTATCCATTAATACCAAAGACGTTACACGTGATGGCACGAGTGAAACCACTTCACAGCCCCACATGCCCCCAACCGACAGACCGACAAGAGAAAACTGCTCTACATCAAGATGGTCCATCAGAGCGACAATTTGCTTCGCGTAATCGCCGAGTGAACGAGTCTGCTCTGGTGCGGCATCCGATCCGCCGTGAGCCCAAAGCTCAGGAACAATACAACGGTAATGTTGACTCAGCGCTTCGACTTGAGGGGCCCACATGGCACTATCCCAAAGGTAGCTGTGACCAAAAACAACAACAGGGCCAGTGCCCACATCTAGATACGCCATTTCTCGGCCATCTATCAAAAATCTTTCCATGGTGTTATCCACTACTATTTTTATTCAGCCCGATCTTACCATCAGTAATTCTATTAACAGCTCGGAACACTTAGACTGCCACAAAACAAAAAGGCCGCCATAATGAGCGACCTTATTGATTGTTAGAGATCGTTAGTTGATCGGATCCAATTGATCAATGGGCCAACGAGGCTTGGCTTGTACAGAAAGATCCGCGACTTCACCGTTTTTCAAACGCTGCATGCCTGCGTAAGCAATCATGGCACCATTGTCGGTGCAGAATTCTGTACGAGGATAATAAACTTCCCCACCAATTTTCTTGGCCAACTGCTCTAAATCTGCACGTAAGCGACGGTTTGCACTCACGCCACCAGCGATAACAATACGTTTAAAGCCCGTTTGCTCTAATGCGCGCTTACACTTAATGGTTAACGTCGCACACACCGCTTCTTCAAACGCTAGAGCAATATCGGCTCGAGTTTGCTCATCATCACCATTGGCAGCGATAGTATTGGCAGTGAACGTCTTCAAACCAGAAAAGCTCATATCAAGTCCAGGACGATCTGTCATTGGACGAGGAAACTTAAATCGGCCTGGCGTGCCTTTTTCAGCCAGTTTAGAAAGGAGCGGTCCACCAGGGTAATCCAAACCCATTAGTTTCGCCGTTTTATCAAACGCTTCACCCGCCGCATCATCAATTGACTCACCTAGGATGGTGTATTCGCCAATCCCTTTCACTTCCACCATCATCGAGTGCCCACCAGAAACAAGCACCGCGACAAATGGGAATGGCGGAGGGTTGTCTTCTAACATTGGTGCCAGCAAATGTCCTTCCATATGATGAACAGGAACGGCCGGAATATCCCATGCATACGCAATACTACGACCGATCGTGGCACCAACGAGCAGAGCACCAACTAGACCCGGGCCAGCTGTATAAGCGATACCATCAATATCCTTCGGTGTAAGATTGGCCTCTGTCATCGCCGCTTTAATCAGAGGAATGGTCTTCTTAACGTGGTCACGAGAAGCCAACTCAGGAACCACACCGCCATAGTCTGCGTGCAGTTTTACCTGGCTATACAGTTGATGGGAAAGCAATCCTTTCTCATCATCATAAA
Organism: Vibrio sp. MarTm2; assembly: GCF_027587055.1. NCBI lineage: Bacteria > Pseudomonadati > Pseudomonadota > Gammaproteobacteria > Vibrionales > Vibrionaceae > Vibrio > Vibrio sp. MarTm2. The sequence goes on from NZ_JAPPTK010000010.1 coordinate 169,554, forward strand.
TTGCAATGCCTGTCTCATCACAAGAGGTTTCGATACCGATAATACGCATGGGTTACCTAGGATGTATTTGTCTAAAATTCAAAATTGGCGCAATATTACCGCGCCTTTGGCTTGCAAACAAATTTTGTGCAAACTGTACTCAACAAAACGCTTTACAAAGGCTATGTGATCGGATTAAAATTCCGCACCATTTTTGATCAAGCTGGTTTGAGACCGAACATCAGTGTTTGGCTCACTAACGTTCCAGCATTAACGAATTAACCCCTGAGGTGAAAGGCATATGCCAGTAGTTAAAGTACGTGAAAACGAACCGTTCGACGTTGCTCTACGTCGTTTCAAACGCTCTTGCGAAAAAGCAGGTATCCTTTCTGAAGTGCGTCGTCGTGAGCACTACGAAAAACCAACTACAGTTCGCAAACGCGCTAAAGCAGCAGCTCAAAAGCGTCACGCTAAGAAGCTAGCTCGCGAAAACGCTCGTCGCGTTCGCCTGTACTAATAACTAAGTCCTAAAGGATTATAGTTATGGCTCTTATTGACACGCTCAAAGAAGAGCAAAAATTAGCGATGAAAGCCAAGGACAAATTGCGCCTTGGCACTATCCGTTTAGCTCTGTCTGCTATTAAGCAACGTGAAGTCGACGAACAGATTGCTCTGAATGACGACGACATTCTTGCTGTGCTGACAAAAATGGTTAAACAACGTCGCGACTCTGTTACGCAATTTGAAGCTGCTGGTCGTCAAGATCTAGCAGACGCTGAGAAAGCTGAAATTACTGTACTTGAGGAATTTATGCCTCAACCGCTGACTGAAGATGAAGTCGCTGCACTAGTAGAAAGTGCAATTGCTGAATCAGGTGCTGCGGGCATGCAAGACATGGGTAAAGTAATGGGTGTTCTTAAGCCACAAATTCAAGGGCGTGCAGACATGGGTAAAGTAAGTGGTTTAGTTCGCGCTAAGCTGGCTTAATTACCCAACCCAAATTGCAGCAAGCCGTGCTATCCTCTGGAACGCACGGCTTGTTTGTATCTAGCCCTTTTCCATGGTTATTGCGTTTTTCTAAGGTTTTATGGCAGGACATATCCCTCGCAGCTTTATTGATGATCTACTTGCTCGACTTGATATTGTCGACATCATTGACGCACGAGTAAAACTTAAGAAAAAAGGCAAAAACTACGGTGCCTGTTGCCCATTCCACAACGAGAAAACCCCTTCGTTCAGCGTAAGCCAAGAGAAGCAGTTTTATCACTGTTTTGGTTGTGGCGTGCACGGCAATGCCATCGATTTCTTGATGGAATATGAACGCCTAGAGTTTGTTGAAGCGATTGAAGAACTCGCTTCATTTCTTGGTTTAGATGTTCCAAGAGAGCAGCGCCAAGGTGGCGGTTTTCAGTCCAATCAGCCCCAAGCGAGTACAGCGCAAAAACGTACTCTGTATGATCTTATGGGCAGTATTGCTCAGTTCTATCGCGATCAACTTAAGCAATCATCAAGTAAGATCGCCATCGAATACCTAAAAGATCGTGGCCTATCTGGCGAGATCGTACAAAAATTCGGTATCGGTTACGTGGCTGACGAATGGGATCTGGTCCGTAAGAATTTTGGGCAACAGCAACAAACGCAGGAAATGCTCGTCTCCGGCGGTATGCTGATCGAAAACGACAAGGGCAATCGTTATGATCGTTTTCGTGGTCGAGTCATGTTCCCCATTCGAGATCGCCGAGGCCGGGTGATCGGCTTTGGTGGCCGAGTAATTGGTGATGGCACACCAAAGTACTTAAACTCACCAGAAACCCCTATCTTCCATAAAGGCAAAGAGCTCTACGGCCTATATGAAGTGATGCAAGCCCATCGCGAGCCAAGTCAGATCTTGGTGGTTGAAGGCTATATGGATGTGGTTGCTTTGGCTCAATATGGAGTGGACTACTCGGTCGCATCACTGGGCACATCAACAACGGGCGATCATATTCAGCTGCTATTCCGGCAAACGAACACTGTGGTGTGTTGTTACGATGGTGACCGAGCGGGGAAAGAAGCGGCATGGCGCGCTCTGGAAAATGCTCTTCAGTATTTGAAAACAGGCAATACGCTAAAGTTCCTATTTTTACCCGATGGTGAAGATCCGGACAGCTATGTAAGAAAGTTTGGTAAACAAGCTTTCGAGCAACAAATAGAACAGGCAACACCGCTCTCTAGCTACCTATTTGACAACTTAATCGAGATCCACCGATTAAACTTAGGAACCAATGAGGGTAAATCAGCGTTGAGGGCTCACGCCAGCGCCCTGATCGATAAGATCCCAGATCCGTATTTCCAAGAGTTACTAGAAAAACTACTCGATGAGCGCACCGGTTTTGACAACCGACTTCGTCAACCTCGTAAAAAGCAGGTAGAAAGTCGACCTCAGCCTCACAAAGAGATCAAGCGCACACCAATGCGAGAAGTGATCGCTTTGCTTATCCAAAATCCGAGCTATGCTCAAATGGTACCCGATCTCTCAACTGTGAGAGAGTTGACAGTACCAGGGTTAAGTTTATTTGTCGAAGTGCTTGAATATTGTCACTCGCATCCCAATATAACAACGGGCCAGTTGATAGAACATTGGCGCAATAGCAGCCATGAGGCTCTACTATCTCGTCTCGCAGGGTGGGAAATCCCCCTCGACGATGACAACGAACAAGATATATTTTTAGACTCATTGGACAAAATTCTTGCCCAGTGCGTTGAAAAACAAATTGAAAACCTGCAGGCCAAAGAAAGAAGTGTCGGTTTATCAACCGAAGAAAGAAGGGAGCTGCTAGCGCTCATGCTAGATTTAAAAGCGTAACCCTGTTCGAATAGTCAGCAATCAATTAATTTGTTATTATGTGTGGTTTGCAACTCGCATACTAATTCCTTCACCAGATACTAAGTTGGATACCGTCTATGGATCAAAATCCGCAGTCACAGCTAAAGCAACTTGTCCTTAAAGGCAAGGAACAAGGCTATCTGACCTACGCAGAAGTAAACGACCACCTACCAGCAGAAATCGTAGATTCTGAGCAGGTAGAAGATATCATTCAGATGATCAATGACATGGGTATCCGTGTTGTTGAGACCGCGCCTGATGCGGATGATCTAGCGCTGAATGACGATGAAACCATCACCGATGAAGATGCAGCAGAAGCTGCAGCAGCGGCACTTTCAAGCGTTGAAAACGAGATTGGCCGCACTACAGACCCAGTACGTATGTACATGCGTGAAATGGGTACTGTGGAGCTTCTGACTCGTGAAGGTGAGATCGATATCGCGAAGCGCATTGAAGATGGTATTAACCAAGTTCAAAACGCTGTCGCAGAATATCCTGGCACTATCCCGTACATTCTCGAGCAGTTTGACAAAGTTCAGGCAGAAGAACTTCGTCTAACTGACCTTATCACAGGCTTCGTTGACCCAGATGCCGATGAAACCGCAGCCCCTACTGCAACGCACATCGGTTCTGAGCTCGCTGAATCTGATCTCGAAGATGAAGACGCTGAAGATGAGGATGAAGAAGACGAAGAGTCTGAAGACGAAGATTCCGAAGAAGATACAGGCATCGACCCTGAATTTGCTCTAGAGAAATTCACAGCACTTCGTAATACGTTCCAAAATTACCAGCTTGCGTGCAACGAGTACGGCAATGAAAGCCCGAAAGCAACCGTTGCTCACGAAATGGTCATTGACGTATTCAAAGAATTCCGTCTAACACCAAAGCAATTCGACTACCTTGTTGACGAACTACGTACCTCAATGGAACGTGTACGTACTCAAGAGCGTCTGATCATGAGGGCTTCGGTTGAATACGGCAAAATGCCTAAGAAATCGTTCATTGCCCTATTTAGTGGTAACGAATCAAGTGACGCTTGGTTAGATGAAATTCTTGCATCAGACAAACCGTACGCAGATAAAATCCGTCGTAGCGAAGACGACATTCGTCGCTCAATCGCTAAGCTGAAGATCATTGAAGAAGAGACGTCACTGACAGTTCAAAACATCAAAGATATCAGCCGTCGTATGTCGATTGGTGAAGCGAAAGCTCGCCGCGCGAAGAAAGAGATGGTAGAAGCGAACTTGCGTCTTGTAATCTCTATCGCGAAGAAATACACCAACCGTGGTCTACAGTTCTTGGATCTGATCCAAGAAGGTAACATCGGTCTGATGAAAGCGGTTGATAAGTTTGAATACCGTCGTGGTTACAAGTTCTCGACTTACGCAACGTGGTGGATCCGTCAGGCAATCACACGCTCGATTGCAGACCAAGCACGTACGATTCGTATTCCGGTACACATGATCGAAACGATCAACAAGCTAAACCGTATCTCTCGTCAAATGCTACAAGAGATGGGTCGTGAACCGCTACCGGAAGAGCTGGCAGAGCGCATGCAAATGCCAGAAGACAAGATCCGTAAAGTACTGAAGATCGCGAAAGAGCCAATCTCAATGGAGACACCAATCGGTGATGACGAAGATTCGCATCTAGGTGATTTCATCGAAGATACAACGCTTGAGCTACCACTAGACTCTGCGACTGCAGGCAGCCTAAAAGTAGCGACTAAAGACGTTCTTGCTGGTCTTACTCCGCGTGAAGCGAAAGTTCTTCGTATGCGTTTCGGTATTGATATGAATACTGACCATACTCTTGAAGAAGTGGGCAAGCAGTTTGACGTTACACGTGAACGTATCCGTCAGATCGAAGCGAAAGCACTACGTAAACTTCGTCACCCTAGCCGCTCAGAAACTCTGCGCAGCTTCCTAGACGAATAATTGCGGAACCAACCGTTAATGATTAAAAGGTGAGCAACAGCTCACCTTTTTTGTATTGAACTGATTTAAGTGAATAAAAACTAAGCGCATTTAGCCACCCCACTGGCTAGACAGCGAGATCGGCTTCCCCTATAATCATTGCCCTATACGGCCCCTTAGCTCAGTGGTTAGAGCAGTCGA